>CAIRDL010001083.1 GCA_903877345.1 uncultured Oscillochloris sp.
AGTACCGCGAACCCTTTATGCCGGTGATGCCCGGCGCTCGCTTCACCCGCTATAACGATGTTGCGGCGCTTGAGACGGCAATAGACGCGACCGTCTGTGCGGTGGTGATCGAGCCCGTGCAGGGCGAAGGCGGCCTCCGGGTTGCTGACCCCGCGTTCCTCCAAGCGGCGCGTACGCTCTGTGACCGCCACGGGGCTTTGCTTATTTTTGACGAGATCCAGTGCGGGATGGGCCGCACCGGCACGCTTTGGGCCCACGAGGCGAGTGGGGTGCGCCCCGATATGATGGCGGTGGCAAAACCGCTCGCAAACGGGTTGCCCATCGGAGCTGTTTTGCTCAGTCAGGCTATTGCCGATACCATTCAGATCGGCGACCACGGCACGACGTTTGGCGGTAATCCCCTCGCAACCGCTGTCGCTGGGGTGGTTTTCCGCCGCATCAACGACCCGACGTTCCTGGCCCATGTGCAGAGCGTGGCAAATTATCTCGATGAGGCACTCCAAGATTTGGCTGCTGAACTGTCGGGAACCGTCCTTGAACTCCGGGGGCGTGGCCTGATGCGCGGCTTGCGCCTCGCCGGTTCCGCCGCCGTCGCTCGTGAAGCGGCCCAACGTCACGGCTTGCTCGTCGCCACCGCCGGCGATGATGTGGTGCGACTCCTTCCACCCCTGATCATCGAACCCGTCCATGTGGACGAGGCTCTCGTGGTGCTGCGTCAGGCTCTGAAGTAGGTTAGAAAGGCAACGACTATGCCCGTCGTAGCGCTGATTGGCGCCCAATGGGGCGATGAGGGGAAGGGTCATTTAGTTGATTTGTTGGCGAGTAAGGCCCGCTTGGTGGTGCGGTATGGCGGCGGGAATAACGCTGGGCATACTGTGGTCAATCCCCTCGGCACTTTTAAGCTCCATCTCGTGCCTTCGGGTATCTTTGACCCCAGTACGGTCAATGTGATTGGCCCCGGTGTGGTGATTGACCCCGAAGTTTTGTTGGGTGAAATTAAAGACCTCGAGGCGCGGGGGGTGACGACCGCCAAGCTTTTCATTAGTGAGCGGGCGCACGTCATCATGCCCTACCACATCATGCTGGATCAACTCCAGGAAAGTTCACGCGGCGCGGGGAAGATCGGCACCACTGGCCGTGGCATTGGCCCGGCTTACGCCGACAAAATGAGCCGCGTCGGCATTCGGGTGGCCGATTTGCTCCACGAGGAGACGCTGCTCAACCGGTTGCGCGGGGTCCTTGAGGAGAAGAATCGCCTGCTAACGCGGATCTACAACGCGAAGCCGCTTTCGCTCCACGACATTTATCTGCGCTATCTTGACTTTGGGCACCAACTGAGTGACCACATTGCCAATGTACACCCGATCATTCACCGGGCGGTAGAGAAGGATTTCCCGGTGTTGCTGGAAGGAGCGCAAGGGGCGTTGCTTGACGTAGACCACGGCACGTACCCCTATGTCACCTCGTCGCCGCCAGGGTCAGCGGGGGCGTGTCAGGGCGCGGGCATCGGGCCGACGCAGATCAATTCGGTGCTCGGGGTGCTGAAGGCGTACACGACGCGGGTGGGCGAAGGCCCGTTTCCTACCGAGATTGAGGGCGACGAAGCGACGGTGCTTCGTCAGATTGGGACGCCTTGGGCCGAGGTTGGGACGACGACCGGGCGCTTGCGCCGCGTCGGTTGGTTCGACGCCGTGATGTCGCGCTATGCCGTGCAGGTCAACGGCATTGACACCTTGGCGATCACCAAACTGGATGTGCTCGACACCCTCCCGACGATTAAAGTCTGCACCGGCTACCGGCTCCACGAAACCCAACCGGAATATCCGCCCGCCACGGTTGCCGTACTGAGTCAAGTGGAGCCGATCTACGAGGAACTGCCGGGCTGGCAAACGCCCACTACTGAGGCGCGGCGCTTCCAGGATTTGCCTGATGCCGCCCAAGCTTACGCCGCTCGCCTCTGCCAACTGGTGGGTGCCCGCCTCGGCATCATCTCCGTTGGGCCGGGGCGCGACCAGACGATTGTGGTCAATGAGGTCTTTTAGCTGTCGGCGGGGGTTGGCGCGGCGGAGTTGGCACTTTGGCGCACCAACTTCGCCTGGAGTGCCGTGTTCGACGGCTCGACCAAAATAGAGCCGTCAGGGAAAACGATAGTCGGGACGCTACGGTTGCCGTGGTTGATGGCGACGACATACGCGGCGGCAGCCTCGTCCTGTTCGATGTTAATATAGGTGAACGGCACTTGGTTGAGTTCGAGCACCCGTTGGGCGCGGCGGCAGTCGGCACACCAAGTGGTGCCGTAAAGGATGATCGGCGCGTCGGTAGTCATGATTCTCCTTGCACTGGGCTAAGCCGGTTCCAGGCATGATACTACAAAAGCGGCGCTTGCCGAGAAAGCACGGTTTGACAGGCACTTTTGGCCTATGCTACCATAGCCGCCGCCGGTACGACGAACTCTGACCTAAGCTCGCACTATAAAGGGAACCCTTTTCATGAAATTGCACGAGTACCAAGCCCGCGACCTGCTCGCCACGTATGGAATCCCCGTCACTGGTGGTGGAGTGGCAACCACTCCCGCCGAAGCTCGCGCCATTGCCGAGCAGCTAGGTCGGCCCGTCGTCGTGAAGGCCCAAGTCTTTGTGGGCGGGCGCGGGAAGGCTGGCGGCGTGAAGCTTGCCGCTACGCCTGAAGAGGCCGAACAGGTGGCAGGTCAGATCCTTGGCATGGACATTAAAGGTCTTATCGTCGAAAAGGTGCTCGTCGCCGAGGCCATTACCTACGAAAAAGAGATCTACCTTTCCGCGATTCTCGACCGGGGTACGAAGTGCGTGGTGATGATCGCCTCCGCTGAGGGCGGCGTTGAGATTGAAGAGGTCGCCAAGACTAATCCTGAGGCGATTATTAAGCTCCCCGCTCATCCCACCCTTGGCCTGCAAGAGTACCAAGCCCGCGAGTTGGCCTTCGCCATTGGCCTGACCGACGGGAAGCAAGCCCGCCAGTTTGCCCAGATTGCCACGGCGCTCTACCGCGTCTTTGTCGCCACCGATGCCTCCTTGGCGGAGATTAACCCCCTCGTCATTCGCGCCGACGGAAGCCTCCAGGCGCTTGACTCGAAGGTGCTGCTCGACGACAGCGCCCTCTTCCGTCACCCCGACCTCGCCGCTCTGCGCGATTCCTCCGACGAACCCGAGGCCGAACGGCTCGCCCGCCAAGCT
Source organism: uncultured Oscillochloris sp. (assembly GCA_903877345.1). GTDB lineage: Bacteria > Chloroflexota > Chloroflexia > Chloroflexales > Chloroflexaceae > CAIWXH01. Next base: position 3,213 of record CAIRDL010001083.1, read on the forward strand.
GACATCACCTTCATCAAGCTCGACGGCTCGATTGGCTGTATGGTCAACGGGGCCGGGTTGGCGATGGCGACGATGGATGTGGTGAAGCTGTATGGCGGCGAACCGGCCAACTTCCTCGATATTGGTGGCGGGGCGGGGAAAGCAAAAGTCAAAGCCGCACTCCAAATCATTTTGGCTGACCCCAGCGTGAAGGCGGTGATGTTCAACATCTTCGGCGGCATCACCCGCGTGGACGAGGTCGCCCGGGGCATTATCGCCGCCCTTGAGGAAGTGCCGACCAACGTCCCAATGGTGGCCCGGCTCACGGGGACCAACGAGGAAGAAGGGCGTCGCCTCCTCGCTGAGTCCAAGCTCATCCCCGCCGCGACCTTGGGCGAGGCCGCCCAGAAAGCGGTTGCCGCTGCTCAGGCTGCCTAAAAAGACCTTGGGTAAAAGCCCACCGCGATTCTTTGGCAGGCAGACCAACGAACGTCCCTTGGGTGCATGGATACCGTGCGGTGCGGGCGAACAGCTCCCGTAAGACCTGTCAGGTGCGCGCACGGGAGAAGTTTCGTGGGTGCGAGATTGTCCGTTGCGCGCACCTGACAGGTCTCCGAACGGCGGTGTTGCGGCCTTGGCAGATGAAAAAAACTTGGCCCCACGGTCGCCGCAACGTACTATCTTGGGTAAAAGCCCACCGCGATTCTTTGGCAGGCAGACCAACGAACGTCCCTTGGGTGCATGGATACCGTGCGGTGCGGGCGAACAGCTCCCGTAAGACCTGTCAGGTGCGCGCACGG
>CAIRDL010001084.1 GCA_903877345.1 uncultured Oscillochloris sp.
CTTAGGCAAGCGGAAAATTCAAAACATCCCATCTGATGCGTGATCCGTGATCCGTAATCGGTCAGGATGCGGCCCGGTCACGGATCACGCAGCACGGATCATTTGCACGACCTGGATGATTAAAAATCTCCGCTTCCCTTAAAGAATCTGGGAGCGAGGACGGCTCGCCCTCGCTCCGCAGATCTAGCGTTAAAATCGCCGATGGCTCTGTGATGCGGTCGAGGATGTAGCGGTCGCACCAATCACAACACTACGCCGGTCGGCGGGCGGTGATCGCACAACTGGTGATCTTCCCATCAAGCGCCTGAAGCACCTCGGCGGAAAGCAGACCCTCCGCCGCCAACGCCTGGGCGCGCAGGTCATTAGCCCCATAGCGCTGCGTCACCACGAGTTCAATCTCGCTGAAGCCAGCCGTTATCAGGAGCGCCCGGTACTGGTTCATTGTGAGTGCGCCGGCGAAACAGCCGGCCCAACTCAGGGCGGTACGCAGTTCAGCCTCGGCGACCGGCAGGTCGTGCAACTCACCATCGAAAACGATGTCAGAAACCGCTAGTCGCCCACCGGGTCGCAACACGCGGAAGGCATCATTCAGCACCTGATGCTTGTCGGGCGCCAGGTTGATCACGCAGTTTGAAATAATCACATCAACCGCCTGATCGGGTAGCGGGATGGCCTCAATGTCCCCTTTAAGAAAGCTGACGTTGCGTGCGCCGAGCTTCTCCGCATTGCGTTGCGCAGTTTCAAGCATCGCGTCGGTCATGTCGAGACCGTAGACAAAGCCTGCCGCGCCAACCTGACGGGCGGCGAGCAGCACTTCCAACCCGCCACCCGAGCCTAAGTCGAGGACGACCTCGGCGGGTTGGAGTTTGGCGATAGCCAAGGAATTGCCACAGCCGAACGAGGCTGTTACCACATCGGACGGCAGGGCCGCAATGGTCTCTGCGCCGTAGAGGGCAATCTCGGTGCTGGTTGAGCCTGAGCCACAACAGTCCCCATCAGACGGGCCACAACTGCCGGCGGTCTGGATTGCGTGGCCGTAATGTTCGCGGACAGCGGCCTTGATCGCGGTCGGGTCGGTTTCGGGCTGACGCATAGAGATCTCCTCTGTAAGCTTCTGGGAGGCTAAAGTATAGCAACTGGGTTGAAGCCGGTCAATCTAGCCTTGGGCGCGTTTTGCTGGCGTGAGCCGCTGCGGCATCTGGCTTGACACCGTCTGGGGTCATGGCGATAATCCCGTTACGGAAATAGCCCGTAAAGCCCAGGAGCTGTAGCCCTGGGATAGAAGGGCTTCACCCGCTTTAGCGGCTTTAGCCCATTGGGTTGCACTAAAACGCTGTTTATGGTACACTTGTTTGTATCCCGATACGGATAGGTTGGTACCCTTAAAACTACGCCGCCTCTGTGGTGCCGCATGCAATAACGAGGGCATTCTAGCAGGTCAGGTGAGCCGCTGGAAGGATGTACCGGGCAAAACCTCCTGGTGTCGGAACTTTTCTGTCAACGGACAGCTCTGGTATGTGGGATGGGGCGGC
>CAIRDL010001085.1 GCA_903877345.1 uncultured Oscillochloris sp.
CCACTAGATCTTGTGACCGTAGCCCACATCGTTCGCTTTGCGCTCAAGCCCGCTGAAGCAATGCGCTCATCCCGGCACTCTCGTTGCTGGGTCGCCGCGCCTAATTAGGGAAACATTGCCATGAGCAAGGACTCCAGACGTTTCGCTGATGAACCCGATGCCAAGCTTGATTTGGCGGCACGGGACGACAACCGGGGCGAGGAAATGCCAGCAGCGGAGCGACGCCTGCCTCTGGTGGTCCTCGGCGAAATGGTGATTATGCCCCATATGACCATCCCGCTCCAAGTGCCTCAGGGCAAGTCGTATCGTGCGATGGAGCGGGCCTGGGACGAAGACCGCGAGGTTTTGCTGATTTTTGTGCGTGAGGCCGAACTGGAGGGCTATAAGAGCAGTCAGCCCCAACAGTTGCCGCCCATTGGCGTGATCGCTCGCCTGGAAGAGTTCGCCAAGCTGCCCGATGGCACGGCTCGCGTCATTCTTGAGGGTTTGCACCGGGCCAATATCTTCGCTGCGGTGCAGGTGACACCTTTCTATCGGGTGCGCTGCACGCCGGTGTTTGATACCGACGGCGGCGGGATGGAGATCACCGCCCTGATGGATACGGTCAAGCAGCAGGTGGATGAGTTTGTTGACCACTTGGGCGAAGTCCCCCAAGAGGCCGTACAGTTTGTCCATCGCATTGACCGCCCCGGCCATCTGGCCGACATCGTGACTTGGGGGCCAGCTTTCGACTTCAAGGATCGCCTTGAGGTGCTCAATACGCTCGATCCGGTTGATCGGCTCCGCAAGGCGTATCTGGTGCTGGCCCGCCAACTCGAACTGCTCAAACTGCGGGCGAAGATTCAGCAGGATACCAAAGAGGTGCTGGATCAGAGCCAGCGTGAGTATTTCCTGCGTGAGCAGATGCGGGTTATTCGCCGCGAATTGGGTGAGGATGACGAGTCGGACGACCCGATTGACGAACTGCGGCGCAAGGTCAGCGAGATGGTCGCGCCGGAGTACGTCAAGAGCCAGGCGCTTCACGAGGTCAAGCGGTTGGCCCAACAAGGCATGAACAGCCCCGAGGCGGGCGTCATTCGCACCTACCTCGACTGGCTGACCAACTTGCCCTGGAGCGAGGAAGAGCATCCTGCCATCAGCATCACCGAGGCCCAGAAGGTGCTGGACGAAGACCATTACGGCCTTGATAAAGTCAAGGAGCGCATCCTCGAGTTCCTGGCGGTGCGAAAGTTGGCGGGCAACCGCATGCGTAGCCCCATCCTCTGCTTCGTTGGCCCTCCCGGTGTGGGCAAAACCAGCCTCGGGCGCAGCATTGCCCGAGCCTTGAGCCGCCAGTTCATCCGCACGAGCTTGGGCGGCGTACGCGACGAGGCCGAGATTCGCGGCCATCGGCGCACCTACATCGGCGCGATGCCCGGGCGGGTCATTCAGGGGATTAAGTCGGTCAAGTCGAACAGCCCGGTCTATGTGCTTGATGAAGTGGATAAAGTCGGCACCGACTTCCGGGGCGACCCGACGTCGGCGCTGCTTGAGGTGCTTGACCCTGAGCAGAACAGCACCTTCAGCGACCACTACCTCGAAATTCCCTTTGACCTGAGCAAGGTTATCTTCATCGCGACGGCCAACCAGCTTGAGCCGATTCCTGGCCCGTTGCGTGACCGGATGGAGATTATCGAGATTGGTGGCTACACCGAGGATGAGAAACTCGAGATCGCCAAGGGCTTCCTAATCCGCAAACAGCGCGAATTCCACGGCTTGGCTCCCGACCAACTCACGATTAGCGACGACGCGGTGATCAAGCTGATTCGCGAATACACCCGCGAGGCGGGCGTGCGCAACCTCGAACGCGAGCTTGCCAGCCTCTGTCGCAAAGTGGCGCGCAAGGTGGCCTCGGCCAGCGAGCCGGGCGCGGAAGCGGGGCCAGCCGTCTACGCCATCAACGAAGCCGATGTGACGACCTATCTTGGCCCGGAGCGCTACACCTTCGGCTTGGCGGAGGAGCGCGACGAGATTGGGGTGGCGACTGGCGTGGCCTGGACGAGCACGGGCGGCGATATTCTCAGCATCGAAGTGCTGCCAGTGAAGGGGAAGGGCGGGCTCCAGCTTACCGGCCAGCTTGGCGATGTGATGAAGGAGAGCGCCCAGGCGGCGATGAGCTACGTGCGCTACCGTTCGAGCGAACTGGGGATTGACCCGAATTACTTCGAGGAGCACAACATCCACGTCCACATTCCCGAAGGCGCGGTGCCGAAGGACGGCCCCTCGGCGGGCATTACGCTGACCACGGCCCTGATCAGCGCC
>CAIRDL010001086.1 GCA_903877345.1 uncultured Oscillochloris sp.
CTGGCCTTGATGGAGTACATCTACCTCTCGTGGTTCGCCAATTGCATCGTGCCAGCGAAGTTGGGTGATGCCTACCGTGGCTACCTGCTCAAGCATAACGGCGCAGTCTCGTTCTCGTCGGCCTTTGGTACCATTTTTGCCGAACGCCTGCTCGATATGCTGGGGCTTTTTGGCATGTTGGTGCTTTCGGGGTGGATTACCTTCGGGGCGCACATGCCTGAAGGGACGCAGATCGTCTTTGGGTTTGGGGCGCTGTTGGTGGTAGCAATTCTCGGCGGCTTGGCTGGGATGCGCTGGCTCGGGCCGGTGGTGCGGCGCATTATCCCCCAACGGATGCACGCTTTCTACGAGCGCTTTGAACACGCCGCCCTCAGTTCATTCAGCCCGGCGGTCTTGCCTAAACTGGTGCTGTTTACCGGCGGTATTTGGCTGCTCGAAGGCTTCCGGCTCTACTTTGTGATCGAGGCGTTCGGCCCCGAAGTCGCCAATCTCTCCCTGGCAGCCATCATCTTCGTGGCCCTCGCCTCGTCGCTGCTGACCGCTCTGCCCATTACGCCAGCGGGTCTCGGCGTGGTCGAGGGCACCATCACCGTCGTCCTGACCCTCTTCGGCATTGACAAGAATCTCGGCATCGCCGTCACGCTGCTCGACCGCCTGATCAATTTCTGGAGCATCATCGCGGGTGGGCTGCTGCTCTACCTTTTTTCCAAGCGCAGGTAATCAAGTGCCAACACTGCTGCCGTCCAGTTCAGCATGATCATCGGCGTTGATTACACGGCTGCCGTTTGGCAAGGGGCCGGCATCGGGCGCTACACCCGCGAACTGATCCAGGCGGTGGTGGGCCGCGAACGCGGGCTGCACTACACGCTCTTCTTCGCCGCCGGTGGCCTACCCGCTACGTCACCCTACCTCGCCGCTGTGCGTACCCTCGCTGCCGCCAACCCCAATGTGCGCCTCCGCCCCATTCCCCTGACCCCGCGCATGCTGACGATCCTCTGGCAACGCCTGCGCCTGCCGCTGCGGGCCGAACTTTTCGCAGGGCCGTTCGACCTACTCCACGCGCCTGACTTTGTGCTTCCGCCGACGCAGGCTCGCACCTTGCTCACCGTTCACGACCTAACGTTTCTGGTGCATCCGGCGTGTGCCGAGAGCGGGCTGCGCCGCTACTTGAGCCGGGCCGTGCCGGCATCCCTGCGCCGCGCTGACATGGTGCTGGTTGACTCGCAGGCCACCGCTGCCGACCTCGCCCGCTTGTTGGGCGTGCGCGGAAGCCACGTTCGCCTGCTGTACCCAGGGGTTGACCCGCGCTTCCGCCCGTTGTCCGCCGCCGAGATCGAGCCGACGCGGGCGGCGTTGGGGCTGCCTGCCCAGTTCCTGCTCTTTGTGGGCACCTTGGAGCCGCGCAAAAATCTGCCCCGCTTGATTGAAGGCTTTGCCCTAGCCGCCCTGCCACCTGAATGCGCGTTGGTGATCGTCGGGCGAAAGGGATGGCTGTACGAGGAGATTTTTGCGACGGTAGCGCGTTTGGGCTTAGAGTCACGGATGCGCTTCCTTGATTTTGTTGCTGATGCCCAGTTGCCCGCATTGTATAATCTGGCCCGCCTCTTCGTTTACCCATCGCTTTACGAAGGCTTTGGGCTACCGGCCCTTGAAGCGTTGGCCTGCGGCATTCCCGTGGTCACCGCCCACGTCGCAAGCCTGCCCGAAGTGACCGGCAACGCGGCAGTGTTGGTGGAACCCACGAGTGCTGCCGCCATCGCCGCCGGGATCAGGCGCGCACTCGACGAAGCGCCGCGCCTGCGCGCCGCCGGGCCACCGCAGGCCAGTCGCTTCACGTGGGCGGCGGCGGCGGAGACCCTGTTGGACTGCTACGAGGCGTTGCGTACCAGTTAGGCCCGAATAGGACACCCTATGTCACGTCAGAATGATCTTGCGGCTGAGGCGCTGCGCCGGGGCGCGGCCCCCGGACGCGGCTACGCCCTCGCCCGTGCCATTTCACAGCTCTTGCACCCGATCATCCTCAGTTTGGTGAGTATTTGCATTGTGGGGATGCTTGGCGTGAAACCCATACGGGTTGGCTTACCCTGGGTCTTGATCTGTGCCTTCATCCAGATCGTGCCAGGCGCGATTTTTTTCACCATCCGCCTGCGGCAAGGAGCCTATACCGACGATGACGTTTCAGTACGCTCGCAGCGCAACGAGTTGTACCTGTTTGGGGTGCTCACCCTCACGGTGGGGCTGAGCATCCTGTGGTTTTTGCATGCACCTGCACCCATTATGGCGCTGCTCACCTCGGCGGCGCTGCTCGGCCTGCTCTCGTGGGCGATCAACCTGGCTTGGAAGATCAGCATCCACGCGGCGACGATGGGGTCAACGGCAACGTTAGCCACGCTCTACTCCGAACGGTTGGGCCTGACGCTCTGGCTTTGTGCGTTGGCCTTGGGGTGGGCGCGCGTGCGTACCCGCAACCACACCCTACTCCAAGTGATCGCGGGCCTGGCTCTTGCAGCGGTCTGCGTGGCGGGAACGTTCAGCGCCTTTGGGTTGCTGTAGGTGCCAAGGTCTTTACGCCAACCGCTCCAGCCAGGTAAACAGCTCAGCGAACACATGCTCGCGCACCGCCAGCGGCGAGAGTACCAAATCGTGCAGGCCGCCCTCAATGCTTACCAGGGTCACGGAGCTGCCCAGGCGGGGGCCATACCGCCGCATGTGGGCTACGTCGAGCACACAGTCGGCTTTTGTGAACGCAGCGCTCCATGTTTTGCCCACGTAGGAATGGGCGGAGTGGAGCAGCAGCACTGGGCAGGCAAGGTTCAGGCCAGCCTGGAGTTGCCGTTGGCCTGCGACAATGGCGCGCAGCCAGCCCGCGTAGGCCGGAAAGCCTGCAAGCGGTTTCCAGTCTAGGTTGAAGGCCCACTCGCCGTGATGGTCGCGGTGAATACTCTGGGCGTAGAGCGGGTTGACGGCACCGCCGAGGCGCAAGTTGGGCAGCACCGCGCCGAGATGCGCAATGGCGGCAAGTTGGGCGCGCTGCCCAGCGGGGATGTTCAGTTCCACAAAGGGGCTGTTCAGGCACAGGGCGCTGAGTTGGTGGCGGTGGGCACCCTCGTGGGCATAGAGCGCCGCCGTCAAACCGCCAGTCGAGTGCCCATTGAGCAGCAGCCACGGGTGACCCTCAGCGCGCACAAGCTCAATGGCTTGGTCCAGTTCGGCGTAGTACTCGCGCAAAGCTTTGCAGAAATTGGGGCGTTGGTGCGGGCGTAGCGAGCGTCCGTGGCGGCGCAGATCAAGGGCGTAGAAGTCGTAGCCGTGGTCGTTGTAGGCCGCCGCCATGTGGTTTTGAAAAAAATAATCAACGAAGCCGTGGAGATAAAGCACCGCACGCCCCGTGGGGTGCGAGGCGCGGCGGCGCACAAGAGTCGCCACAACAGGGCCGTCGTAGGCGTTGGGCAGGCTGAGCGTCGTGGTCTCACAGCCAGCCAAATGATCCGGTACCCATGCAGGGGTGGTCGGGGGTTGAGGATTCGGCGGCATAGATCTGGCCCTTATGCGTGTGGCGGATAGTGCCGCAATGCAACACCGTCTGGGAGCGTGGGCACCTTGCCCGTATCCAAGCTTGGGCGGGCATGACGCCCGCGCTCTGGCTTTTTTCACAAGAACCTAGCCACATGACAGTCCAAGCACACGCAAGGCGTTCTGTTGCGCTCGACCTGAAACCTGAAACCTGGCGAACCCTTGGCTAACGGCGCACTGTTGCGTACAGATAGGTACCGACGATGATCGGGCGATGCTGGCGCCGGGCCTCCTTGGGGTCAGCCCAGAACGAGAGTTCGCCGCAAGCGGCGTAGTAGGCGCGCAGCACTGCCAAGACATGCTTGCAGTTGACGCCGCCGTAGTGCGCCCAGAGGCAGGAACACACACCCGTCAACATCGCGGGATCGATCTGCACGTAGTAATAATGTTCTGGATGCGAGGCGCTCCGCACCCGATAACTGGTCGCGGCGAGCCGCTCCAGCGTGAGGTGGCGGCTCGCCCGTTGGATGGCCTTGAGCCGCACGACGTTGCGCCATGGTCGCGTTAGCTGGTACTCGTTCATGGCAGTCCGTCCTTTCTGACGTGGTGCAAGCGAGCTTTACAGTTTGGGCAAATGCACCGCTTCTGGCTACGGTACCGTCAACCATCGTTCCGACCACTCAACCGAACCAGTGCAGGGGCAGCGAACTCATGGGGTATTATAGCACAAAAGTTCAATTTTGTCAAGCGCAGTAATCCCCGTCAGTAGCAACCGTGGGGGTCTGCATCACACGCAACAAAACGGGCGAAGACTGCCAGCGTTAGCAGCGCAGCTTCGCCCACCCCGTGCGGCACCCGGATGCTGCTACTTTCTAGGTGATCATGGGTGATCACCTAGAAATTCCTGCTTCATCCCAACGTGCCATCCAAGGATGGTCTTATCGTCGGTCCACAGGCC
>CAIRDL010001087.1 GCA_903877345.1 uncultured Oscillochloris sp.
GTTCAGGCGGCAGCGCCTAGCTCACCCATGCTGCAAATTGCAGGCTGCCCCCGATCTTACTCCTCGCCCCGCAGGTGCGCTCCGACTGTTCAGGTGCAGCGATAATCAGGATTTTATCATCTTTTAACTGACTGTGCTACAGGGTATGGTCGGCAGTGTGGGGCTACCCGACGGCTGACGACTGACCGCCGACCACTGCCGGAAATAGTTAGCCGTCAGCGGTCAGCGGTCAACTAGAGACTTTCAGATAAAGAATCTGGGAGGGAGGGCGTCCCGCCCTCCATACATCCACGAGGGCGAGACGCCCTCGCTTCTCTCGCGCTTATGCACTGCCTGCCGATGCACGGTTCGGTCATTTTTAGGTCGAACCTTCCAGAATCATTATCTGAAGATCTATAGCCGCACCTCTAAAGGCCCGTCCGGCAGTTGAAGCTGAAAGGTCGCCCCGTCTCCCGGCGCACTCGTCACTGTCACGTGGCCGCCGTGGGCTTCGGCGACCCAGCGCACAATGGCGAGGCCCAACCCCGCGCCGCCGTTCGACTGCTGAGGTGCCTGATCACCTTGGTAGAAACGCTCGAAGAGGTGCGGCAGCGCCTCGGGGGCAATCCCCGGCCCCGTATCCCGCACCGTGAGCAGCGCCCCCGTCGGCCCACGCCCCAAGGCAAGCGTCACGCTGCCGCCGGCGGGCGTGTGCTGGAGCGCGTTGGCCGTCAAGTTGAGCAGCGCCTGTTTCAGTCGGTCGCGGTCGCCGCTAATCGCCACTTGTTCGTCCAGTTGAGGCCGCAGGCTAAGTTGCGTGGCGAGCGGCCGCAGTTCGCGCACCACCTCAAGCACCAGTTCATCCAGTTGCACCGGCCCGTAGCGCAGTTGTAGACCCACTTCGGCTTGGGCGAGCAGCAGCAGATCATTCGCCATCCGACTGAGGCGGTTCACTTCGCGCAGCATATCGGCAATTGATTCGGTCTGGGCCGCGCCCTCCTTCGTCACCCCGCGCTGCATCAGTTCCAAATGGCCGCGCATCGCCGTCAGTGGCGTGCGGAGTTCGTGGCTCACATCAGCAACAAAGCGGCGCTGCGCCGTGAAGAGTTGTTCGAGCCGAGCGAGCATTTCGTTGACGGTGTCGGTCAAGGCTCCCAATTCGTCGGCGGCAGGGGCGGCAGGAACGCGCCGCGCCAAATCAGACGCCTGCACGATCTGGCGCGTCGTCTGCGCGATCTCCTCCACAGGCCGCAGCGCCCGACGGGCAATCCAGATTCCGCCACGGGCCGCCGCCGCCACGCCCACCAATGACGTGCCCGTCAGACTCAGCAATAACACGGCGAGGGTTTGCTCTACGGCGTGGAGCGGTTGGGCCATTTGGAGCACCCCCACCACTTGGTCGCCACTGACGAGGGGTGACATCAGTTGCATGACGCGACTCGTGCCAAGCGGGAGGATGGCGCTAGTCGCGTGCCCCGCCAAGGCTGCCGCGTGTGCGTTGGGGTCAAGCGGCAGTCGTCGCCCGCCCAAACTGGCGGAGGTGAGCACGATTGCGCCCTGCGGGTCAGTCACTTGCACATAGAGCGTCGCCGCCTCAAGTCCCTCGATCCGGGGCGGCAAGGCTTGGAGGGCGTCGTCGGGTACATTGAAATAGCCAACCAATGACCCCGCGTTGCTCGTGAAATCCTGTTGCACGATCTCGGTTGTCGTGGTGAGTTCTTCGGTCAGTTCGTTGAGCAGCGCGTTGTCCACGATGCGGTAGACGCCCGCCGTCATAAGCAGCAAGACCCCGGCGAAGAAGAGGCTGTAGCCGAGGGCGAGGCGTACCCGTAGCGGCAGCCGCCGAACGCGCCCGTTCATGGCTCATCGCGGAACACATACCCGACGCCGCGCACCGTCTGGATCAGACGCGGCGTGCCGGTGGCCTCAAGTTTCTGGCGGAGCGCCCGGACGTACACTTCAAGCACGTTGCTGTCAGCCCCGAAGTCAAAGCCCCAAATGCGCTCATAAACTTGCTCGCGGGAAAGCACTTGGCGCGGGTGGCGCAGGAACAACTCCAACACCTCAAACTCCTTGGCCGTCAACTCAACGCGGGTCGGGCCGACGCGCACCTCACGGGCGGCGACATCCATCAGCACCGGGCCGACGCGCAACTGTTCGTGCTGCTGTTGGGCGCTGCGACGGCGCAACTGGACGTGAATCCGCGCCAGCAATTCCTCGAAGGCGAA
>CAIRDL010001088.1 GCA_903877345.1 uncultured Oscillochloris sp.
GAAGTGAACCGCCTCCGCACGCTCAAGCCCGCTAAAACTCGTTTGCGCCACGTCGCTCGTCACCACCGCCAGACCGTGTGCGCCCACAGTGACGACGTCGCTCTGCCCGTCCATGCTCGCCACCTCAAAGATCACCGGCTCATCAGTGCTTATGATCCCGTAGACGTAGCGCCATGTCGGTTTGGGCTGCGGCGAAGTGGCGCCGGGTGATGAAGAGATCGGTGAAGTCATAGCTGCCCTCTTTCTGCGCTTGCTCCGGCACACCGGCCTCGGCATGCTCCAAATACTCACGGATCGACAGCATAGCGGCCTTATGGCACAAACCCTCCAGGTCGGCCCCGACCCAGCCTTCGCCTTCACGTGCCAGCGCCGCCAGATCGACATCAGCCCCCAGCGGCATCTTGCGCGTCAGCACGGTGAGGATGGCGAGGCGGGCCGTCGCGTCGGGGCGTGGCATCTCGACCAAGAAGTCGAAGCGCCCAGGCCGTTGGAGCGCCGTGTCCACCCGGTCAATCCGGTTTGTCGCCGCCAGCACCACCACCCCTTTGAGCGCCTCGATGCCGTCAAGCTCGGTGAGCAACTGGCTGACCATGCGCTCGGTCACGGCGCTGTCGCCGCCGCCACGGGGCGGGGCAATCGCGTCAATCTCGTCAAAAAAGATGATACACGGCGCCGCCTGACGCGCCTTGCGGAAAATCTCGCGCACGCCGCGCTCCGACTCGCCGACCCAACGGTTGAGCAGTTCCGGCCCCTTCACCGAAATGAAGTTTGCCTCGCTCTCGCGGGCCAGTGCCTTCGCCAACAGCGTTTTGCCCGTCCCGGGGGCACCGTGGAGCAGAATGCCCTTTGGCGGACGCACACCCACGTAGTCGAAGGCCCGCGAATGGCGCAGGGGCCACTCGACCGCCTCGACCAGCAACCGCTTCACATCGTCAAGCCCGCCCACATCGGCCCACGTCACATCAGGAATCTCGGTGAAGACCTCGCGGATAGCCGAAGGCTCGATGTCGGCCAAGGCAGCCGAGAAGTCATCGCTCGTCACCTCAAGCTCCGTCAGCTTGTCAAACGGGATCTGGGCCTGACTAAAGTCAATGTCGGGCAACAGCCGCCGCAGGGCCACCATCGCCGCCTCGCGGCAGAAGGCTTGCAGATCCGCGCCGACAAAGCCGTGCGTAATCGCCGCCATCCGCTCTAAGTTCACATCAGCCGCCAGGGGCATACCACGGGTGTGAATTTCGAGGATCTCGCGCCGCCCGTCTTTGTCCGGCACACTGATCACAATCTCGCGGTCGAAGCGCCCAGGCCGCCGCAGCGCCGGATCAAGGCTGTTGGGCAGGTTGGTCGCCGCGATGACGATCACGTTCCCGCGTGACTCAAGCCCGTCCATCAGGGCCAGCAACTGCGCCACCACCCGGCGCTCCACCTGCCGGTCGCCACTGAGATCCTCGCGCTTGGGAGCAATGGCGTCAATCTCATCAATAAAGATAATCGCCGGAGCCTTCTTGCGCGCATCCTCGAAAATCCCGCGCAGGTTCGCCTCGGAGGCACCGTACAGCTTGTCAATAATCTCGGGGCCGTTAATCGTCACAAAATGGGCGCTCGTCTCATTCGCCACCGCCCGAGCGATCAGCGTCTTGCCTGCGCCTGGAGGCCCGTAGAGCAGCACGCCCTTTGGCGCATCAATGCCCAGGCGCTCAAAGACCTCCGGGTAGCGTAGGGGCAACTCGATCATCTCGCGGATGCGCCGCGTCTCACGGCGCAGGCCACCAATATCCTCGTACGTCACCGTCCCCCGCTCGCGCCCGCCGGTCTCACCCGAAATCTTAATCGCCGTCGCCGGGCCAATCAGCACCGCGCCCGCTGGCGTCGTCTCAATCACACTGAAGGTCTGGGCTTTTGTGCCAAACAAGGTGACGCGCACCCGGTCGCCGGCCACCACCGGAATGCCGTCAAGCAGCTTCGAGAGGTAGCGGGCCTGATTGTTGAGTTGCGCGGAGCGTCCGTTTTCAGCGGGGGAAAGCACCACCGCCCGCGCCGGTTGGGCCTTCGCCCGCTCAAGCGTCACCCGCTCGTCGAGTCCGGTGCCCGCATTCAGCCGCAGGATGCCGTCCATCTGCACGAGGCCCTGGCCCCGTTGCTCGGCATACGCAGGCATCGCCCGCGCCACCGTCGCCCGCTTGCCACTAATTTGGATCACATCGCCGATCCGCACGCCCAGTCGCTCAAGGTCTTGCGGGTCAAGCCGCACCAAACCCCGTCCGACATCCTTCGGCAGCGCCTCGCCAACTCGCAGGGTCGTCGTTCGTTCCTCTGACATAATCTTCTTCCTGTCGCCATTCTAAAGTAGGCGCGGGGAGAACCCCGCTGTGATGTGTATGTGGTCGTAAGACAAGGTTCGCGGCTACTTTACAGTTTTGGCCTACACAGCGCGTTCTGCTGCGCCCGACCTGAAACCTGGAACCCGATCTCTGAAACCTTGTCTAAGCGTTGAACGATCAGCCGCACCGTTTGGCTCGGTTTTAACCGTGCAACAAAGTCAGCCGTGGGCGTCAGCCCCGACTATCTATCGTAAAGCGCAAACGAACTGATCTGAACTAAGCTTTAGGCGACCAGATTCGTTGCTGCTCTATAAAATTATGGCCGCGCAAGACTCGCTGGTAGTCTAAAACTTCGCCCTCAGCGTGCCTGGATCTGCGCCTCAAGCCGTGCAATACGATCCTGAAGCGCCTGATTCTCATCCGTCAACTGACGGGCACGCGTCGTCAAATACGGATCGTTCTCCCACCAGTTAATGCCCATCTCCATTGCTTTATCTACTGAAGCAACAAGGAGCCGGAGCTTAATGGACAGCAATTCAACGCCGACGAGCGAGATGGTGATGTCGCCAGCGATGACGACTCCTTTGTCCAGTACACGCTCAAGAATGTCGGCAAGATTAGTAGACTGGACGGAGTGCTGAAGCTGTGAGCTTGCCATAGAAAATCCCGTTTCTGGCTGCCTAGGCTGGCCTAATTGGAGACCTCACCACGGGTGTACCGTCGCGTGCGCTGGTAGCTCTGCAGGTTACCCCGCTCATCGAGTGTGACCTCGTAGGTCGCGAGGACATCAGCCGATTCAGGAATCCGCTTCAGTTCGATCATGTCGGCGACAATATGCCAGCCCTCTTCGTCGTGGAAAAGGCTTGATACCGTACTGGCCTTCAGTCCAGTGAGCTGCGTCAGTTGCTCTTTGGCCTTGGTTGCGATCTCGGAAATGCTCAGTCCCATAAAAAACGGGCCTTTCTATCCAGGCGAATTACTCTGTCATTCCTGTTGCGCTTTGGAAGCCTTGAACTCACGGATCTCGCGCAACTGTTTGAGCAGTTCGTCTTCGGCGTCCAAATAGGCCGCCTCGTCAATCTCACCCAAGTCGAGGCGCGTCTCCAGTTCCATCAGGGACGCTTTGACCTTGCCCTCATCGTACATCTCACCCTCGGCCTGCTCCAGCAGCTTCTCAGCCAACCAGATCGTGCCATCAATTGGCCCCGTAAACGGGAAGGTCAGAATCTTTGAGATGATGCCCATAGTGTCACCGATCCCAGCGAATGATCAGGTTCACAAAGTTGTAAGGCGGCGCACTGCCCACGTACTTGAAGATTAACCGCCGACCCAGATCCGCGTCAAGTTGTTGCACAATTTGGTCAACCTCAGGCTCGCGGGTATGCTCAACCAACAGCGCGGCATTCAGCACCATCCGCTCGGTGATCGTGGCATTGATGCGCGTATCAATCGCCATCGGGCTCACCGCTCGCATAATGAGCGCGGCGTCATCCTCACGGCGGGTCTTCATCGCCGTCTCGACCAACTCACCCAGCTTAATGCGCTGGTAGTAGGTTTCTTCGGCAGTACGGCCCACCAACGAGTCGCGCAGTTGCTGGATCATCGGGTTCGTGGCGATAATCTCTTTGTAGATGCTGTCCTCGTACCAGAAGGCTTTGAGGCCCAACTCTACTTTTCCGTTCATCTTCCGCAGCAGCTGGTCAAGCTCCTTGTACCGCCGCCGTAGCATTTGTTCGCGGATGGCTTGGACGCTCGGTGCCACCATGCCGAAGCGCACCGGTAAAATCGTGTACTCGCGCATCACCTCTTCGAGTACGTTGGTGTGGGCGATCATATTGCGCCGACTGTTGTCGTACTCCTCCACCGGCGAATCGCTCACCACCGCCGCAAGGTCGTTATGCACGACGGTATGCACGAGCGCCCCTTGTTCGCCAATTCCTCGGGTGAGAAATTCGCGCGGTTCGGGGTTGCGAATGATGCAGTAGAAGTATTTTCCGGGTTCAGGTTGTTCCTGCGAACGCATATTCTCATCTCCCGCACAGCGTCCCCTTCAGGGTGCTATGCGCTGGCGTCGGGTATCTGGTGAAGGGTACAACGGACGACCACGCCCTGGGCGTGTAAGGCTGCGAGGACACTATCGGCGACCTGTTGGCCCCAGGTCTGGAGTTCGGTTGGCCCAAATGCGGCGGACAATTCTGTGTAAAGGCGCGTAAGCGCTGCGTAGGCCGGTGCTACCTGCGGCTCCAGTTGGGGGAAGAGTACCGCCTCCAGCACCGTCTCTAGGGTGCGGGCCGCCGCGATCTGACCAGCCCGGACAAACGGCACTATCTCCAGGGCCAGGGGCAGGTGGCTCTCCAGGTCGCCTGCCAGCAACAGTTGGCCGACCGCCTCTGCAGGCCGTTTGCCCGCCGCCACTTCTTGCTGCAGCACCTCGCTCAGCCGCATACGCCCCACCACACTTTGGCAGGCGTTCGTGACGTTGCGCTGGTTTAAGTGCAGCAGCGCCGGGGCAAACCCGCTGCGGATCGCCCACTCGTTGGTAAAAAGCTCCCGTGGGGCATACAAGCAAAGTTGCTCGATCAGCAACGTCAAAAGGCGCTCCAAGCGACTCTGCTGCTCGGGTGTCGTTCCGACGCTCCGCTCAAGGGTCAACCGAACCTTCAAGCTGCGCGAAGCCCGGGTCGTGGCATTCTCGGCTAACGGGTGGGCATGTTCGTGCGCCAACAAGCCCCGCACCGCCAGCATATCCTCCCAATACGCTGCCCGCACCATCGCCTGTTGGTTGACGAAAATGTGACACGCGCTCGGATCAGCCAAATCAAACAAATTCACCACCGTACGCGTGTCCAGGGCACCCGCTCCGCCTGCCGGCAGCGCCCCGCCCCTGAGTTGGCGTGCCAACGGTTGCAAATCCTCCAGGATATAAAGGCTCACTAGGCGGTGCGGCCACGCTTCACTTGCGATATAAGCGCGGAGCACCGCCTCTTCCTGTTGGACAATCGCCAGCACGCCTTCATCCACATCAGAGACGACGCGCAGTTCGGTCGGGCCAATCCGGTGCAGTTGGATATGCTTGACCTGGCGCGTCATCTCAGCCCCCTACGCTTTCTTCAGGCGCAGCTCAAGGATACCGTTAGTATAGGTTTGGCGCAACGAGGCCGGGTCAACCGC
>CAIRDL010001089.1 GCA_903877345.1 uncultured Oscillochloris sp.
CGCGGCATCAATGGCGACGGCGTGCGCTGCCCCGGCGCGCAGGAGTTCGTGATGCACCACCCCAATGCCCCCGCCGATGTCGAGGAGCGTAGCGTCGGTCAGCCGCGTGGCACCCAGCGCCTCGATGAGGAGTCGGGTGGTACCCTCAGGGCCGTGGCGCTGGTAGCGGGCAAGGCGGTGCATGGCGTCGCGTTGGCCGAAAAAGGCATTTGCATCACGACAGTGGGAGCAACAACTCATTTGAGGTATTCCAATCTATGCCCGAGGGGGATGTGCTTTGGTTTCGCCTTCACGCTAATCAAGCGCACGGTTCAGCGTCCATTGCACCCATGTGCTGCGGCTAATCCCCCGACGTTTCAAGGTAGGTAGGATGTACGCAGTTGAAATGCTTTCCCGTATCTGGAAGCCATATCCGCTCATTAGGTGACATCGCAGTTTAAGGCTTTGCAAAGCGGTTCTCGACGTTCACCTGCATATGTCCTCGCAGGAGTGTCCTGTTTCAGAAACTCCGAGTCAAAGCAGATCATCATCAGCCATTGTCTATCACTCCGCAATCATACCGCTAAGATGTCGCTTTCCAGAGCTGCGACCAGCGTGGTTCCTTCCTCAACAGCCTTTGGAGCGCACGCTGCACGCATCCCGCTCGCGTTCATCTCCCCAGAGCTGCGACCAGCGCCGTCACCTCCGCGATAGCCTTGGGGTCTTTCGGCGTATGCTCGGTCACCGCACGACCGGCGGCAGCCGCATTGGGAACGCCTGAAGACGGTCTACAATTTTGTGTTAGAATGTGGCGAGACAGGTTTCAGCGGTAGCAGCGAATTCGCGCACCACCCCAGCGGGGTCGTGCGCCTTTTTTTATGCAAAAAAAGTCAAGCGCTCCCCGATGACTGGAGCGCTTGAACGGGATACCCCGCAGACAAAGAAGAGGCTCCCGGAAGTATAGCGCAGTTCTCTCCCAGGTTGGAAAGAGGTGTCAAGTGTAGCCGCCGAAAGACTCGACTCCCCTCCACGGATCCAAGAGGATGGCTCTCGCATGTCCCAAGAGGATGACTCGCGCAAGGAATGAGAATCACGATGAAAAACCCCGATACGAAAGTTTCGTACGTTGCCTCAACCCGACTCACGCGCAACGACGCCCAACGGCTTGACGCGCTGGCCCAACGACTCACCCTACCGGCAAGCGCCGTAGTGCGCCGTGCGGTGCGTGCGTATCTCGCCACGTGCGAGGTGAACGAGGTACGCGCATGAAGCGCTCACCCCTCACTCCCGAAGCGCGCCTGGTGTTCGCCAAAAGCGTTGCCCTGGCCCGCGAGGAACGGAACCGCCGAGCATCAAAAGGCTCGTCTCCATGTGGACGGGCGTAGGACAAAAGCTTTGCCCCGTCGGGCAGACGGGGGGTGTTCACCATCCATGTGGAGGGCACAAAGGTGTCCCCATGCTACCCGAGGACGTCCTATGTTTTCCCTAGTCCTCAGCCGCTACATTGACCAGCTTACGCTCCAGATTGAATCGCTGCGCCCAGGGCCTCGGCGCGAGGCGATTCGCCGCGAGCGAATTCGCCTGATGCGGCCCATCTTGACCAAGCAACGGAGAGCCAAATGAGCAGCAACACGCACCAGCTTGACCAAAAGCACATCGATCATTTGACCGGATCCGCCATTGCGCTGGATGTAATCGCCGAACGTGGCTACTACTCGTTGGCACCGGGCGATACCACGAGCGCAGCGGATCTTCTCAGCGTGAAGCCCGCTACCATCAAGCCCGCCATGCACGACGGAGCGCTGGTTATTCCGCTCCGGCGGTTGGGCAACGGGACGCCGTATGCCTATGTGGTGCGTCCTGACCTGCCAGTCATAGGAAGGGATGGGAAGCCCCGGAAGTACCTATACCCAACGGGGAGCACCAATATCCTTGACGCCTTGCCGCGCTACCATGCTGCGCTTGGTGATCCGCGTAAGCCCCTGTGGTTGACGGAGGGCGCGAAAAAAGCCGACGCTCTGAGTAGTGCCTTTCGGGATGCCATCGCGGTGCTGAACATGAACGGTGTCACCGGCTGGCGTGCGACCAACGCCGTTGGCGGCAAGGTCGCCAGCCCCGACATGCAAGACATTGCGTTCAATGGCCGTGAAATCGTGGTTTGCCCCGACGGTGACTATAAGACCAAGCCTAGCGTGCAAAAGGCCATCAGCAACCTCGTGCACTATCTTGAAGCCCGGTGGGATGTCGGCTCCGTGTGGCTGTGCAGTTTGCCCCAAGACCCGACCGGCGACAAGTTGGGCGTGGACGATTTCTTTGCCCAAGGGGGCACCGTGGCGGAATTGCGTGGCATGCTCCAACCGCTTATGCACGCCCAACGCACGACCGTTGCTACGTTCATGGCGCATCCTGACACCGGGGCCGCGTTGGTGTTGCCCCACGGGTATGCGGTGATCGCGCAACGTATCGTGAAGGTGTCTGACGGCGTAGGCATGCCCCAGCCGGTCTACACGGGCGCGATTTTTGTGCAAACCACCGGGCGCGATCTGCATTCAGGCGACCATACCGTGACCATAGGTTGGGTTACGGAGGCCGGGGTGCGGCAGCGCACGGTGCCTGCGGCGACGCTCAGTAACAAGCGCATGTTCAGCGAGCAGATTGGCGGGGCGGGGACAGCCGTTCACGAGGGGAATAGCAAGGCGGTGATGACCTACCTGGGCGAGTTTATTCCGACGAATCGTGGGGCGATTCCTGAGCGTCTTGAGAGCACCGTGTACGGCGTCGTGGGTGACGGCGTGGTGTTGGCTGATCGCTCGATTGGCTTTGATGCCCCGGTGGTACCGCTAGGGACGCCGCTCATCACCGTGAGGCCCGATGCCGACGCGTATCCGCGTGCGTTGCGTGTGGTGGTTCAGGAATGGGATGTACCGGTGTTCTGGCTGACCTTCGCCCTGAGCCTTGCGGGGCCGGTGATTGCGCGACTTCGCCCGCGCCGTAATCCGGTGCTCGGACTGTTTGGCGAAAGCGGGGGTGGCAAGACCACCTTGGCCCAGTTTGCGTGTGGGGCGTTTGGTGACCCGGAACAAGCGCCGTTGTTGGGGCAGGCCGCCCGTACCACCATCGCCGGGTTATTCCAGACGTTGGAGCGCCTTGGCGGGTTGCCGCATCTGATAGATGAAGCCCATATGCACCCGAAGCCCGATCAGCTTACCGCGTCGGTGTATCAATTCGCCAACGGGCAAACCTACACGCGGGGCGGGGCCGATGGGCGGGCCATCGGGGGCGGGGCCGTGTCGGGGAGCCTGTTCTTGTGCGGGGAGGCGGTTCCAGAGTTTCGGCACGCGGGGGCGCAACGCCGGGTGCTGTTCGTTGACACCGCCGATCACCCGCCGCTTGGGGTGGAGCGCGAAAGCAACGCGGGCGCGGAACGGGCCGCAGTGCTTGAAGCGGCATGGAGAGCCGGGGCGGGTCTGCTTGCCCCGAGGGTGCTAGAGCCTATCTGGCGTGATTGGGCCGCGTTCAAGATGAGCGTGGACACCTACAAGCAAGATGAGGATCTCGCCCGCTTGGGGCCGTGGCGTGATGCCCTCGCCATTGCCGCCGCGACGCTCGAAATGGCGTTGGAGACGCTTGGGCTTCCGGGCTTCCTTGGGGCTGACACCCTGACCGCGCAATGGGCCGATCTTTTGCGCTTAGGCCGGGAGCATACCGACCCGGCTGGCGACGCATGGGAAGCCGTCATGCTCATGTTGGCCCAGGCGAAGCTCTTTGATAATGCCGAAATCGGCAGCGATGGGGGCGTGATCACTCCGGCGACGTGGGAATACCTCGAGGCGAATCGTGGCGGCGGCGTCGTGGCATGTCGGAAGGTCGGGGAAGCCCATTGGCGCATTCCAACGGGAACGCCGCAGTTTGTGGAGCGCGTCGGCAAGAGCGCAGCGCAGGAGTTTGGACGGGAATGGGCGCGCCGTGGGTATATCGATCTTGCCCCCGATGGCAAGACCACCCGTACCAGAGACCTCTACCCACGGGGGCAAAGTAAGGTGCTGTCTTCTTCCGTTGACCTTACCCCGAAGGACTAAGCTTACACCCTTGTCCAGGGTGTAAGGTGGAGTAAGGCAGGGTGTAAGGTGCGTTTAGGGCTTCCTAATGCCTTCTATCTCGATCACC
>CAIRDL010001090.1 GCA_903877345.1 uncultured Oscillochloris sp.
GTACGCTCCGCCAGCGTCAACTGCACCTGAAACGCTTTCTTCGGCATCTGCGGCCTCCTTCTACGCACAAAAGGATTGACAGAGCCGCTAGGATACCAGAATGCCGATTGTTATTCAACCTAGCCTTGACAGACTACTAGTGGACGCCATTGAGTCGGGCATCGTGAAGATCCCGCGCCTGCCGGTGAGCGACACCACCGGTAGGCCCGACCCAAAATACTTCAAACTCTGGCAATCAATCACCGCCGGACTCCAGCCCGGCGAGAAACTGCCGGGCGGCAAACCCAAGCCCGAGGTCGTCTGGCGCGAGGCCGAGGATGCTCTGGCCACCCTGGCGAGCCAGTACAAGGAGCGATTCCAGATCGTACAGGGCGCAACACCAGGCGGCGCAGCGCTGGCGCGGTGCGGTGAACACTTGGGGCCAACTCGGTCGCTGGGAATTCCACGTCTGCACGGATCCACAGCTGCTCCTGATCGAGCTAGAGCTGATTGCGAGACGCCCCTTGGCATAACGACAACGCGATATGAGCCAAACAATGCTCTCCGAACAAGGACATTAGCATGACGACACATCTTTCCGCACGACTCGCCTGGCATGGTCGTGTCTACTTTGTCCTGCCGAAGCACAAGCGGGCCTTACTTTCTCGCGAGCTGTTCTATACCGGTATCACCCGAGCGAAGACCCACTGCACGCTCCTTATCGAGGAAGACATCGCGCCGATCTTGAGCTTACGCCGCCCGGAAAGTGCACAGCTCGACCGGATTAACTCATCTCTTTTTGCCTTCAGACCCGCGCCAGCCGAGCTTCAGATGATGTGGCAGTGGTACGAGGAAGGCAGGATTCATCGCACCCTCACAGGTCATATGGTTCGCTCGAAATCGGAGGTCATCATCGCCAATCTTCTGCACGCCCACGATCTCCCCTTCGACTATGAAGTTCCGCTGCGGGCCACCGACGGCACCTTCTACCTGCCAGACTTCACTGTGAAGGTGCGCGGCGAGACCTGGTACTGGGAACACTGGGGGATGCTGCACGACCAGCAGTATCGAGCGCAGCGCGAGAAGAAGCTGAAATGGTACCGGCAGCATGGCTTTGCTGATCGGTTGGTCGAGACCGAGGAGCGCACTGGCTTCGATAGCCAGGAAGTCCTCGACCTGATGCGTAATCGTCTTGGCGTGGTCTAAATCTGTCCCAACACGAATTCTGTACTGCTCCATCAACCCGCATACGAGGGGACCATGAAACCATGACAACCGCCTTGGCGCGCAGTTCTGGCTTTGTCCAGCGTACCTCCAAATTGACGGGGGCTGGCTTTGTGCAGGCGTGGGTCTTTGCGTGTATGGACACCCCCATGCCAACGTGGGAGGATGTCAGTCAACGCGCGGCCACGGTCGGCGTCACGATCACCGCCCAGCACAACGGCACACCACCTGCACCCGCCACAAGCGAGCCGCCGTTTACGCGCTAACTCACCGGGGGGCGCTCAGGCTCACGAACACCCCTTCGGTCGCACACCCCCGCTCCGCAGTGTGCCACCCGTAGGCGGCACCGCCCACGCTGCCCCGTCGCTGCCACGCCGTGGCAGCAATGCCGCCGCCCCACCGTCGGCCCAACGCGCACCACAACGGCCCAGCGCCAAGTCGCCAACCACCCTGGTGGCCCGCAAGTGCTTGAACGTGCGTTCGTTCTCCGGTACAATGCGCTGGCCCACCGGTGCCCGATGGTCGCGACGAGCGTGGAAAGTAACCAATGGAGCAGCCCCCTTCTGATTTTGATGGCGCGTGGAAGTATGCCCTCACGCACTATTTCGCACCCTTCCTGGAACTCTTCTTCCCCCTTGCCCACGCCGCGATTGACTGGAGCCAGCCCGTCGCCTTCCGCGACACCGAACTCCAACAAATCGCCCCAGAAGACCAACAGGGCAAACAACGGGTTGATACGCTGGCGCAGGTCGCCTGCCTTGACGGCACCCCCGCCTGGGTCGTCATTCATGTAGAGGTACAGA
>CAIRDL010001091.1 GCA_903877345.1 uncultured Oscillochloris sp.
AACCCCCAACCCCTACCCCCGACTCATTCCTCAATCAAATACACGCTTCCCGGCAGCAACTTACTCCGCTTCTTCCCTTCGATCGAGCGCTGGGCGACCTCGCCAGGATGCCGAAAAGGGTGCCGTTCGCTGCTCACCACAGCGATGGAGACACTGACCAGTGGAAAGGTCGCCGGACGACCCTGGCGGTCTTCCCCACTGATAAAGCCCCGGCTCCGCGTCGCCGGATCATAGAATAAGGGTGCGGCCTCATCAAAGCGCATCGTCGTCGCCGCGCAGATGGCCCGTACCCGGTCGGGTGTGCTAATCAACACGAAGTCGTCGCCGCCGATGTGGCCTACGAAATCGTCGGGGTTGCCGTAGACTCGCGCCACATCAAGCAAAATTTGCGCTGTCCGCTGGATGACTGCGTCACCCTTCAGAAAGCCGTAACTGTCGTTGTACGCCTTGAAGTTGTCTATGTCGCAGTAACAGACGGCGAAGGGTTGCCCTTGCGCGATGCGTTGGGTGATGGCACGCTCAATGGCAATATTCCCCGGCAACCGCGTCGAAGGATTGGCCCCGCCCTCACGTTCACTGCGCCGCATCGCCGCATGGGCGCGGGCGCTCAACTCGGCGGCGCTGAACGGCTTGGTGATGTAGTCGTCGGCCCCCAACTGAAGCCCGCGCACTTTTTCGCTGGGCGAGTTGACCGCCGAGACCAGAATGATCGGTGTCAGTTGGGTTTCAGGTTGGGCGCGCAAGCCGCCAAGCACGGTCAGGCCATTGAGGTCGGGCAGCAGTACATCGAGCAGAATCAGGTGGAATTGCTGTTCACGCACGATCCGCAAGACCTCGGTGCCGCTGTACACCTGCGTCGTCTGGTAGCCTTCATCCTCAAACTGGACGGCGATCATGCTTGCGATGTCAGGTTCGTCATCCACAATCAAGATATGCGGGCGACCCTCGCGCCCTGTCGCCCCAGGGATCAAGATCTGCTCGATCCGCTCGGCCAACACCTCGGGCGTTAGATCAGGGTCAAGCAGGCTCGGCTGATAGCTGCTCGTCTGCGGCGCTTCATGCCCCAACACCGCCAGCGGAATGGCTTTGGTCTCGGGATCTTCCCCAAGAATCTGGAGGGTCAACTCGCTCTGGTTATCAACGTGAAGATCCATCAGCACCAGCGCCGGGTGCAACGCCCGCGCTTGGTCAAGCCCCTGAGTCGAGGTTGCTACTTCGACCACGGTGTAGCCATGTTGCCGGAGGGTTGCCCCGACTGCGGTTGCGCCACTTGGCACCTTAGCAATGACCAGCACCGGGCGGTTTACCGTGGGCGTCGCTCCGTTACTGCCTGTCGGGAGCGACGGCGGGGCCAACGCCTCAGGCTGTACCATCTCCAATGGCTGGGCCGTTTCGCCCGTTGGGCGCAGCGCCGCCACCGGCACCGCAACGCGAACATAGTCACCGTCGGATGTAGCCCCCTGGAGCAGCAAGTCGGAGGTGGCGCGCAGCCGTTCGACATTGCGTTCGAGCGCCCCAAGCAGCAACAACACCTGGGCGTCGGGGTGGTCTTCGAGGCGGCGGCGCAACAAGTGGGCCGTGCCCTGTAGCGCCGTTAGGGGTGAAATCAGGGCATGGATGAAGTGATCCAGTTCAGGCGGAGTCGTGCTCACGCTGCCCCCCGTCGGTAATGACGCCGTTGATTGCGCTGATCAGGCGCTCGTAGGCAATGGGTTTCTCAAGATAAGCGCTGGCTCCTAAGCTCAGCCCTTGCTCACGCGCCGATTCATCCAGATCATTGGCGGTCAGAATCAGCACCGGGATGGCGGCAGTCGCGGGGTTGGCCTTCAGACGGCGCAATACCTCGAAGCCATCAAGGCCCGGCATCTTGATGTCGAGCAGCACGACATCGGGCCGGTAGGTATTGACCGCCGCCAACCCAGCATAGCCGTCGCTCGCGTTCACCGCCCGTAGCCCGTGGCGCTGCAACAGGCGGACCAGCATCGGGCGCACGTGCGCGTCGTCGTCTATGACCAGCACCAAGGGCCGCCGTTCGGCCCGGATTTGTTCGGCCTGCGCGATCACCGCCGCAGGCAACGCCGCCCGCCCAAGGCGCATCACTGAACGCGGGAGCTCAGCGGGCGGCGTGTCGGCGAGCACCAGGAAGCGGGCTTCGGCGGCACCAGGGTAGGATCGCAGTTGGCGCACCAGCACTTCGTCCGCTTCGCTCAGGGGCAGATCCAGCACCACCAGACTTACCTCGTGGTGCTGCACGAACGCCTGGATCTCGGCGACATTGGCGGCGGGATGCGCCATCCAGCCTGCCGCCGTGAAGGCCGCGCAGAGTTCGTCACGACGGTGCGGCACCGCTACCGCCACCAACACCTGTGACTGCGCCGCCACGCCTTCGCTACCGGGTACAATCGGCAGTGTAAAGCTGAAACTGCTCCCCTGCGCCGGTTCGCTTTCAAGCCAAATCCGCCCACCCTGCTCTTCAACGAGCGCCTTGCTGATCGCCAAGCCTAGCCCGGTACCGCCCGCCTCACGGGTGGCCGAACTGTCAATCTGTTGGAATTTCTGAAAGAGCCGCCCCTGCTGCTCCGGCGCAATCCCGTAACCCCAATCCTGCACCGTAAAACTGACGAGCAGCCCCTCGTGCCGCACACTCAGTACGACCCGCTGCCCGGCGGGCGAAAATTTAATCGCGTTTGAGAGCAGGTTGATGAGGATCTGGGTCGCCCGATCCCGGTCGGCCAACACCGCCGGTAGCCCCGGCGACACCTGCAACTCGACCGCAAGGCCGTGATTGGCGGCAAACACGCTCATCTCAGCGACGGCGCTGCGACACAACTCATCGGGCTTCAGCGCCTCCCGATGCAACTGAATGCGCCCCTGCTCGATCTTCGCAATGTCGAGAATGTCATTGATCAGCCGGATCAGTCGCTCGGTGTTTGCCAGCGCAATCCCGAGCAAGTCGCGGGTTCGTTGCGGCAATCCCTCACCATTCCGGGCGCGCTCACTTCCCGGCTTGCCCAACACCAGTTGCAGCGTGCCCCGCATGCTGGTCAGGGGTGTCCGCAGTTCATGGCTCACAATCGCGACAAAGTCGTTCTTCATCCGCTCCACCTCCCGTTCGCGGGTGATGTCGCGGAAGACCAGAATGCGCCCGTGGTAGTGCTCATGGACATCGCGCACCGGGGCCGAAAAACACTGGAGCAGACGCGGCTCGGGGTTGAGAATGGCAAACTCTTCGACCGCCCGTTCGTCTTGCGAGCGCAACAGTTCGCCAAGCCAGCTATTGAAGCGCTGCCCCTCGACAAAGATGCGGGCGAAGGTGTTGCTCAGTTGGTCAAACCGTTTGCCCAGCAAGTCACGCTCGGTCAACCCAAAAAAGAAGCGCGCCCGCCGATTGACAATCAGCGGTTGCCAGTGTGCATCAAGCATCAGAATGGCATCGTTAGTCGCGTCAACCACGGCTCGCGTGCGCTCTTGGTCGGTACGGGTTTGGGCAAAGAGTCGCGCATGTTCAATCGCCACCGCAGTCTGGCGGGCCAAGATGCGCAGCACCTGGATCTGCCCTTCGTGGACGCGCTTCCCCGGCATGGCAACCACCTGAAGCACCCCGGTCAGCCAACCGCCCGCCAATAGGGGCACGCTCACCAAGTTTTCCACCCTGAGCGCCTGAAGTGCGGTCGCGAGCGGCGTCGGTTTATCGTGTCCTGGTGCCAGGGCCGTCACTGTCAGCGACGGGTAGCCAAAACGCGCCGTCTCGCGAGCCTGGGCCAAGGTGTGCGGCAAGAGACTGTCCGCCCAGAGCACCGTCGGGTCTTGGCCGAAATGCAGATCGGGGCCGCGCTCGACTATCGCCAGATCCACTCGCTCGGCCTGCTCGTCATAGAGAAAAAGCGCCCCGCCGCCCATGTGCAGCACTTCGAGAATCTGCGCGAGCATGGCCTTCAACAGCCGGTCAAGCAGGTGATTGTAGAGTAAGCCGATGTCCGTCACCGCATTCACTGCCGTCAGGAGGGCTTGGGGGTCGCTGATGTCGGTGAGGCGGCCATGCTGGAGCGGGCTGACCTTATCGAGGGCGTAGCCTGCATCTTCGGCGAGCGCCCCCAGCACCGTCGCCCAACCGGCGGGCCGCGCCTCCAAGCTCGGCCAGAACGCCATCACGACGGCATGCAACTGCGCGTGACCCTGCACCGCCGTCGCTACGCCCAGTGCGCCACTCGCTGTGGCGGTCGCCTGCACGACTTCCAGCACCGGATCAGTTCCCAGTTCAACCATGCGATACTGGCCGAAGGGCGCGAACCAGTCGGCGGGCGGCAACAGTTGTCTGGGCAGGCTGTTAGCCCCCACGCTATCGGCCAGACTCAGGATGCGCTCACCTTCCTGAACCTCGTAGCTATACATGGCCCCGACCGGGCAACCGAGTACTTCGTGCAGGCTCTCCAGCAGCGCCCGCCAGATTTGGGGCACCGTGCTGGCATGCGCGATCCGCCGCGTTGCCCCATAGAGCGCGTACAGCATGGGACGGTCAAGGCTCGCCAGAGTGTCGGGCATAGGCTTCGTTGGAGGTGCATCGCTCGGCTAAACGTCTAGGTGTGCCCACTGACGACCAACTACTACTAAGCCGTCAGTCGTCAGCCGTCAGCCGTCAGCCGTCAGCCGTCAGCCGTCAGCCGTCAGCCGTCAGCCGTCAGCCGTCACAATTCAAGGAAGGCGCTGATGCGCGCCGCCAAACTGAAGACATCAAAGGGCTTCACAATGTAGCCCCGCGCCCCCATCGCCAGACCCTGCTGCACCTCAATTTCTTGCGACTTGGCCGTAAGAAAGATCACCGGCAGATTACGCGTAGATTCATGCTCGCGCAAACGCACACAGGCCGTGAACCCATCAACTCGCGGCATCATCACATCGAGCAGCACCACATCAAAGGGCTGGCTCAGTGCAGCAGTGATAGCGGCTTGCCCATCGTTGACGGCCACTACGGTGTAGCCCGCGTCTTCCAGCGCCAACCGGGTAATAAGCTGAACATCCGGCTCATCCTCAGCCAAGAGTACTCTCATACCGTTCCGGCCTCTTCCATCAAGGCAAGCTGACGAGCGACTTCTTCCACCGCAATGCGTTGCTTGCGGTAGAAATCTGACTCGCTCATCGCCAAGCGGTGCGCCACATCACGCACCGGCTTCCGTTGGAGGAAGCGGCTCTCCAGCAATTTGTAGAGCAGCCACTCCTGGGCCGACGGATCAAGCTGATCATCGGGCCGCAGGTTGCCAATCG
>CAIRDL010001092.1 GCA_903877345.1 uncultured Oscillochloris sp.
GCTACGACGACCAAGTGGTCGCTGCATTCTTGGCTATTCTCAAGGTGGCCTTCCCTTTGGAGCAATTGATGGCGTCGTTGCTTGGCCCGGCGAGTCCAGCGACCTCGAAGAACTTGCCTACGCCGCCTGGGGACGTGACGCCGCCGAGCTTGACGAGCTCGAGCTAACGCTGCTGACGCGGGCCTACGTGCGCCGCACGCGCTTTGAGGCCACGCTGTTGGCCCAGGAAGTGGTCGGTGCCCTCGCGCAGGCAATGGGCGGCGAAGCAAGCCCCTCCACCACCCCACCGCCCGCCCGCCGGACGGTGCCGCCCAAGGCGATCCTGACTGAGATGGGGATTGAGTTGCCCACATGAGTGTCACCCTCGCCGACATCCTGATCTCCTTTCGAGGAGACCGTACCCACGTTGACCGCACCCAGGCCGATCTGACCCGCGATCTGCAACGCTTTGGCGAGCAGGATGTGCGGATTTACATCGGCCTGGATGTGACCGAGCTGCAAGCGGGCATGCAACGCGCCGAGGAGACGGTGCGCGGTGGGGCGGGGCGCGTGCAAGGCATTCTGGCGGGGGCGCTGTCGTATGTAGTTGGCGGCGCGATCACGGCGGGCCTGGACGCCGTGGCCGAAGGGATTGCCAGCATCACCAGCGGGATGATTGACGGCAATGCAACCACGGAAGACTATCAGGTGCGCTTTACGACGTTGCTCAACTCGACCGAGTTGGCGACGCAGCGCTTGGCGGAGCTTGCCACCTTCGCCAACAGCACGCCGTTCGAGTTGGACGGCGTGGTGAAGGCCGACCTCATCTTGCAGGGGTTTGGCTTTCACGCGGCGGAAGCGGCCAAAAAGTTTGGCTTCACCGGCGAGCAAGTCCGTACCATCGCGGGTGATACCGCATCCGGCGTCGGGCGCAACTTCGCGGAAATCTCGAATCTACTAGGGCAAATCTCGACAGGGCAGACGGGCGATGCCCTGAACCAGTTCCAATCCCTTGGGGCCATGACCCGCGACCAGTTGCGCGGGATGGGCGTGGCATTCTCGGCGTCGGGGGAGCTCATCAGCGACAAGACCAAGGCCATGACCGCCGTCCTCACCATCCTGCAAGGGAAGTACGGCGGGCTGATGGAAGCGCAGTCCATGACCTTCAGGGGTATGGCCTCGACCTTGAATGACTGGTTGGGCAACGCGGGCGAAGCCGTCGGGGCACCGCTGTTTGAGGGGCTGCGCCAGTCGTTGGGCATGCTGCTGCTGGCGCTGAACAGCCCGGAGGCCCAGGCAGGCGTACAGGCGTTGGCGCAGGGCATGACGGGCCTCGTCGCGGCGGTGGGGCGCGTGGTGCAAGCGGTGGTGCCGGTGGTGGCCTTCGTCGCTGGGGTGTTCGTGCCACTGGTGAAACTGGGGGCGGAGTGGGGCAGTGGCTTTATCGAGGCGTTTGCCAGCGGCATCAGCGCGGCCATCAGCTTTGTCGCCGACGCCTTGGGCGGGCTGGCGAGCATGGTCACGAACCTGCTGATGCCCCATTCGCCGCCGAAGATTCTGCCTGACCTAGACAAGTGGGGCACCAAAGCC
>CAIRDL010001093.1 GCA_903877345.1 uncultured Oscillochloris sp.
ATGCAGTCTCTCTGGCTACAGCTCGAATTAAAGGACATCATTAATACGATTATGTACGGGTTGAGATTCCTGTATCTTTTCTTTGTTATCAACGCTGTTTCTATCGAGTTGAGTCGGCGATCAGTTGAGCCGGGAGAACTTCAGGAATGGCTTAAGCGAGGAGTCTTTCTGTTTCATTGTGTTCCGATCGTGTTGGCTGCACTTCATATTGCCGGATATGCGCGGCTTGATCGTTCTTTTGGGTTCACCGGTTTTATGATGAACCAGAATTCAATGGCGACTGTTCTAGTGGGAATGTCGCCATTTTTCTTTCGTTGCAAAATAATCCGGGACTATGTGATGCTGTTTGTGTATCTGCTTGCAGCATCGTTGCTGGGAGCACGGGTAGCTTATATTGGAGTTGGTCTGATGGGTGTCTTCTTTGGTGGAAACGCCCTGTTAAGGTTCGTCAAGGGTCGTGGTCGTATACGGGTGACCACACGAATGGTATTGACCCTGTTTGCTTTGGGTTTGATTGCGATCATGGCGATTGGGTTTGTGGTGTCCACGCCGCTGGTCAACCAACTACAGTCCGTTGTGAATGGCTTGGAATATATGGGGAGCATTACTCAGGGAACGCCAACCGTCGCAGCGGGGTTAATTGCTTCAACCGGTCGTCCCGAAGGGGCAATCCGCTTCCTGAATTGGGCCACAAATGCTGATAACTGGCTTTTGCTCATCTTTGGAGGAGGAACAACAACGCTTAATATCCGCACTGAG
This sequence comes from uncultured Oscillochloris sp., assembly GCA_903877345.1. Lineage (GTDB taxonomy): Bacteria > Chloroflexota > Chloroflexia > Chloroflexales > Chloroflexaceae > CAIWXH01. The sequence goes on from CAIRDL010001093.1 coordinate 760, forward strand.
TTGGATTGGGTTGATTTATCGGTAACATTTGGCGCAGGTGTGACCCTTGTATTTTATGGAATCATTGCCTACTTGCTTTGGTCTATTCGATTCGCTCGGCTGCGACACTTGAAACTCGAGACCTTCATGTCATTGTTATTGGTTACCGTAGTCTCTCTGGGTGCCGGACACACATTTATCATGCCAGCAACATCCACGATCATTGGCTGTGTGGTAGGAGCTTTTTTCGCAAGTTCAAACCGGTCTGGGATTATCCATCGTGCTGATTCCAGCGCTTAATTGTCCGGGTGTTTTGTCAAGTTAGTCTTCCAGAATCTTGTCTTGCAGGAGGATTTATGCAGAACTCAGTTCGAACACATCAAAATATTAAGACTATTGTGTTCGCAAGTGATGTTGATTTTGACAGATTCCCTTTCAGTGGAGTACTATCGCTGCTGAAAGATTATCTCACCTATCTACCCACCGATATGGTAAAGCGCATTGTCCTGATTGGGATCACAACCCAGCGGGACATGGTGGGAAAAGAAAGTCAAAGGCAGTTCGGGTCGAACGTATACCGTTTCCTCCCAGTTGCTTACGTGCAGCCTGGATCAAAGGGTTCTGTTCGTCTTGCCTATAACCTTGGCGTGATCAGGCATTACCTCTCAATCCGGGCTATAGATCCTGACGTTATCTATGCACACTCGCAAGAGAGTGGGTTGCTTTTTTGCCTATTGTTTCCTACCCGGAAAGTGATAGTTCATTTTCATAGCATTGAAAACATGATTAAAAACTGCAAATATCCTTTATTAAGAAATTCATTCTTGGTCGGGATTTATGAATTGTTGGCCGGGAGGCTATTAGTTTATCTTGCTAAGCGTCTCATTATTAATATTGATAAGGAAAAGTTCAAGAGCTTCATCGACCGCTACAGATCATCGAAGGCCAAGTTTATCAGAATCCCACCGTTGATTAACGTTCAATTATTTAAATCGTTCGATCAGAGTGAAATGCGACGACAATTGGGCCTAGGGGAAACTGATCCGGTGCTTGTGTTCCACGGACGAGTAGAGTACTTCAAAGGGATTGATTTGGTAATTGATGCGTTGAAGATCGTTATAAGCCGGTTGCCAAATACGCACTTGCTCATTATTGGTGATGGAGGGGAAAAGGAATCGCTCATTCAACAATGTCAACGCTTGGGATTGGAGCGGCAAGTCATCTTTATGGGGAGCGTTCCCCGAGAGAAGATAGGTTCTTATCTGTCGTGTGCGGATGTTTTCGTTACCGGTACCCATTTTGAAGCGATTTCTGTAGCCCTTTTGGAGTCGGTTGCCTGTGGATTATTGGTAGTGACAACCAAAGTCGGTGGTGTCAATGACGTCATCATCAATGGTTATAATGGTTTTATTTTGGAAAGCAGGGATCCTGTAGAAATGGCTGAGAAGATTATGCGTTGCTTGGAGATGGACAAGAACATTGCACATAGAAATGTTCTTGCTACTGCCGAGCAATTCTATCCAGAAAAGATCATTCCCCAAATTATCCAGGTCTTGCAGGATTGACTGAAAAAGAACGAGCTCTCCAGGATTTCTCGGAGTACACACCAAATCCTGTGGGTTGCCATTTATACGCTCCGCATTACAAAGCCGAATCCCGTAACTGCTTGCTTGAAACTGGTGTTAGATGTGGTAGGTACTCCGGGAAAGCCTGGGGAGCCACGGGATTGCGCATTGCGCCAGTCATTAATTGAGCGAGGGCGTAAACGTGCTTCTGTATTTACCTAGAAACAAAGCGCTGCCCTGACACTTCAAGTGCTTGAACGGGTCGCACAAAGATAATGATGCACATCTTATTCCTAAATCATAATATTGCCCGTCGGGGAGGTACCTTTTATCGGGCCTATCATGCCGGACGCTACCTAGCTCGGCGTGGTCATACCGTCACGCTCCTCACGATCTCAGCAGAGCGTCGCCAAGGATTTGATCGTGAAATCAGCGAGGGTGTTGAAATTATCCACACGCCTGACCTGCTCAACGGCATTGGACGCACCGGATGGGATCCGTGGGACACGTTACAGCGTGTAAGCTACCTGCATGGTCGCCAATGGGATATCATCCACGCGTGGGACTGCCGTCCAGCAGTAATCTTACCAGCCCTTTATGCCCGCACCCAATCGCGCCAAAGCGGTGGGCGGCTTGTGGTTGATTGGTGTGATTGGTGGGGGCGGGGTGGAACACAAGCTGAACGGCCTGGTAAAGTTGCCAAAATGCTCTATGGCCCACTCGAAACTTTTTTTGAGGAGGCATTTCGTACACAGGCCGATGGTACAACCGTGGCAAGTGCTGCATTGCGTGATCGTGCGCTCCGTTTAGGGGTCGCACCAGAACCTCTGATGATTCTGCCTGGTGGATCGGACACAGAAACGATTCAGGTTCTAGATAAAAAAAACCCACGCGAAAAGCTTGGTATTTCACCCGACACCGTGGTTATTGGTTATATGGGAGCCATTACGCTCAAAGAGACCAAACTGCTAATTGAATCAATCGAGGAGGCACGTAAGCATGTACCAAACCTGATGCTGCTCGCCGTCGGCACTACGGTTGCCGGATCCGCGCTCAGCTTTAGCGACGTCGCAGGCAGTGTTGCACGTCCGTGGCTTCGTGAGACTGGTCGTATCCCTTTCAGCGAAGTAGGCTACTATCTAGCCGCCTGTGACGCCTTTGTCCTGCCATTGATCAGGAATATCTCGAACACGGCACGTTGGCCTTCCAAGCTAAATGACTATCTAGCCGTCGGCAGACCGATTGTGGCAACGCGGGTTGGTGACATCGCGACGTATTTTCAGCGCTATTCTATTGGCATTACTACAGACGACCATGCTTTAGCGTTAGCGCGCGGTATGGTCAGTCTCATTCAGCAACCAGCATTAGCAAATTATTTGGGTGATCGTGCTCGGCAATTGGCCGAAGAAGAACTCAACTGGACGACCCTGATTAGCCAATTAGAGGCTTTTTACAAGCGGGTACGTCTTCAGCCAACACCATCTAGCGAAAGGAGTGCCTTGTGAAGGTTCTTATCACAGGTTCAGGCGGACTAATCGGTTCAGAGGCTGTCGCATATTATGGTGGGCAGGGACATACGGTGATTGGCGTGGACAACAACATGCGGCGCATGTTCTTTGGCCCCCAAGGCGATGTTACATGGAATGTCCAGCGCCTCCAGAAAACCATTCCCTCTTTCACCCCCATCACAATTGATATTCGTGATCGGGAAAGCTTGACGGAACTCTTCCGAGCGCAGCGCTTTGACCTGATTATTCACTGTGCAGCCCAACCTTCTCACGACAAGGCTAAAGAGATTCCACTCCTCGACTTTGAGGTAAATGCACTCGGCACGATCAACCTCCTAGAACTGACTCGACAACACTCCCCGGACGCTGTGTTCATCTACATGAGTACCAATAAGGTCTATGGGGATGCGCCCAATGAAATTCCTATGGTCGAATTAGAAACCCGCTACGATTACACCCGACCGGAAGACTTTAAGGGTGTGAGTGAGGCATGCCGTATTGATCAGACAACTCACTCACTGTTCGGTGCCTCCAAGGCCGCTGGTGATATTGTGGCCCAAGAATACGGTCGCTACTTCGGCCTGAAAGTCGGTATTTTTCGTGGTGGATGTCTCACTGGACCTTCACATTCAGGGGTTGAACTCCACGGCTTTCTGAGTTATCTGGTGAAAGTGGCAGTGCATAATAAACCATACACAATTTTTGGATATAAGGGTAAGCAGGTGCGCGATAATATTCATAGCCACGATGTTATCCAGGCATTTGAAGCCTTCAGACGTAACCCGCGCGTGGGTCAGGTTTACAACTTAGGCGGTGGTCGCCAAAATAGTGTATCGGTACTGGAGGCCATCAGCATGATAGAGCAAATAGCTGAGACGCGCATCCAGTACACCTATGATGATCGCAATCGTATTGGCGATCATATCTGCTATATTTCCGATCTGAGCAAGTTGCGTGAACACTTTCCAGAGTGGAGTGTCACGCTCACTTTACCTCAGATTATCGAAGAAATGGTCATTGCTGAGCGCCAACGCATAGGTACCTGATATGATCCCCCGTCGTATCTTCTGGCTCTTCGATGTTTTCATCCTGAGTGGAGCCTTTTTGCTGACCTATGCGCTCATGCCGATGTTTCAGCGTTGGCTTGTGCCGAATAGTCCGTTGTACCTCCCCTGGATTGAGCGGCTTACACCGGCCAACGGACTCCTGCCCCCACTAAGCGACCTCCTCTGGATTTTGCTTACCACCACCAGCGCGGCGCTGCTCTTTATGGAGTTTATCGGCGGCTATAAGCGCTTGGTTGACCAATCGTATACCCGGCTCGTCATCACGAGTCTCATGGCTCCGTTGGTTGGCCTTAGCCTGATCTCCCTCGCGCTGTTCGCCCTGAAAAGCCCTGGGAACAGCCGTCTGTTTATCTTCCTCTTCACCGCTTTAAGTGGATTAGGGCTCGCGCTCTACCGCGTTGGCTTGCGGATGTATTTTCTGCGTCGCCGGGCGGCGGGCTATTATGCGAAGAATGTGGTGCTGCTCGGCACGCCTTCGGGTATCGCGTGGATGGTGCGCTATTTCAACGACAACCCGGCGACGGTTGAACACCGCCTGATGGGCTATATGGCGCTTGATGAAACGGTACCGCCACAGGAGCCGCTTGATCTGCCCTGTCTCGGCCCGGTCGCGCAACTTGGCGATATGCTCATCAGTCGCCCGATCCATCAGGTGATCGCCATCCACCCGACGGCGGGCGGGGCTTGGATCGAGCCGGTCATCCGCGATTGCGACTATTTGGGCGTGCTGCTCCGCATTGTGCCTGAGGCGCTATTGCTCGGCGAACGACGCGTGCTCCAGACGCTCTTCCCCTTTGAGCCGCTGCACTTGCCGGCGGTGGTGTTGGCTCCGCCGCACCTTGATTCCCACGCGCTGTTTGTCAAGCGCATCTTTGACATTGTCGCCTCGGCACTGTTGTTACTGCTGCTGCTACCGATCTTCGCCGTCATCGCCCTAGCAATTAAGCTCACTACGCCGCGCCTGCCGATCTTTTACCGTTGGCGCGTGGTTGGGCGCAATGGGGTGGATTTCGTGGGGTATAAGTTCACTACGATGTACCCCGATGCCGATCAGCGCAAGGCTGATTTGATGGCCCAGAATGAGATGAGCGGCCCGGTCTTTAAGATTAAGGACGACCCACGGGTTACGCCGACGGGTCGCTTTCTACGCAAATATAGCCTGAATGAATTGCCGCAGATTTGGAGTGTGCTTAAGGGCGATATGAGCCTGGTTGGCCCCCGTCCGGCTTTTCGCCACGAGCTTGAACGCTATGAGTTTTGGCATAAGCGCAAGTTGAGTATTCGCCCTGGCATTACATGTCTTTGGCAGGTCAGTGGGCGCAATACGATTAGTAGCTTCGATGACTGGGTGCGCTTGGATCTGGAATATATTGATAATTGGTCGCTTTGGTTGGATGTGAAGATTCTGGCGCGTACGGCGTGGGCGGTCGTGGCTGGGACGGGGTCGTAAGAGCCACAGAACAGTGCAGAGCGAAGCGAAGCATCCCGTCCGCGACACTGCTTGCTCTTTGCGTCTTTGCGTCACATGAATGTCTGGTCTGACGCAAAGGCGCAAAGACGCAAAGAATCTCGTGTCGTTCAGACGGTTGCCCTATCTGAAGGCAACCTGTGTTAAGGTCGGGATGCTGCTTAACTTCGGTGAGGAAAAATGCGAGTACAAACGATTGGTATTATAGCCACAGAAAAGCACAGAATCTACGCGGGCGGCTCCGGCATCGGCGTTGGCCGACGCCCAACCGAAGGCTCCGTAGGCGCTTGAACGGGCGTTCGTTCTCAGGTACAATGCGCAGGCCCACCGGTGCCGGATGGTCGCGACAAGCGTGGAAAGTACATCCCAATGGAGCAGCCCCCTTCTGATTTTGATGGCGCGTGGAAGTACGCCCTCACGCACTATTTCGCGCCCTTTCTGGAACTTTTCTTCCCCCTTGCCCACGCCGCGATTGACTGGAGCCAGCCCGTTGCCTTCCGCGACACCGAACTCCAACAAATCGCCCCAGAAGACCAACAGGGCAAACAACGGGTTGATACGCTGGTGCAAGTCGCCTGCCTTGACGGTACCCCCGCCTGGGTCGTCATTCATGTCGAGGTGCAAAGCCAGCGCGATGCCGTCTTCGCCGAGCGGATGTATCGCTACCACGCCCGACTCTACGACCGTGACCGGGTGCCCGTGGTCAGCCTCGCGGTACTGGGCGATGAGGAGCCGACGTGGCACCCCGATCACTTCCGCTACGAACGTTGGGGTTGCACCCTCGCCCTACACTTCCCGACCGTCAAGCTGTTGACCCTTGACTCAGCCGTGCTGGAGCGCACGCGCAACCCGTTTGCCACCCTTACCCTGTTGCATCGCGATGCCCAGGAGACGCGGGGCAAACCAAGTGAACGGGTACAACGGAAGGTGCTGCGTTACCGTGCTCTGTTGCGCCAGGGCTACCCCGCAAGCGAGGTGCGGGCGCTGCTGCGGCTGATGGAACATCTACTCCGGCTCGACCCAGAGCTTGCCCGCCAGGCGCGTGATGCGATGCGCCACGTTGAAGAGGAGGAACTTGGCATGACCACCTTTGTCACCAGTTTTGAGGAAATTGGTCGGGCGGATGGCCGCGCCGACGAGCGCCGTGATCTCGTGCTCCGCTTGCTTGCCCGCAAGGTCGGCCCCCTGGCCCCGGAACTCCAGGCCCGCGTGGCCGCTCTCGACCCGGAGGCCCTGCTCAGCCTAAGCGACGCCTTGCTCGATTTCGCCACCCTCGCGAATCTCACCGCTTGGCTGGAACAGCAGGCGCGTGCGTCTGACGCATGACAAGACGCCTCGTGGATTTGCCACAGAAAAACACAGAAAGGCACAGAATCTTGTGTGGATTTTCTGCGTGATTCTGTGATCTTCTGTGATCTTCTGTGATCTTCTGTGGCAATAGAAGGGAGTCCTATGCGCTATCTCGTCACCGGCGGGGCCGGCTTTATCGGCAGCAATCTGGTAGATCGGCTGCTGTCGCTGGGCCACACGGTCGTTGCCTACGATAATTTCTCGACCGGCGTTGAGGCGTTTCTGGCGCAGGCCCACACGCAGCCCGCCTTTACGCTGGTGCGTGGCGACACGCTTGATCTGCCTACGCTAACGACGGCGATGCAGGGCTGCGATGCGGTCTTTCATCTAGCTGCGAATGCTGATGTGCGCTTTGGCACCGAGCACCCGCGCAAGGATTTGGAGCAAAACACCATCGCGACCTTCAATGTGTTGGAGGCGATGCGGGCGACTGGTGTTCGCCGCATCGCTTTTTCCTCTACTGGCTCGATCTACGGTGAGGCTGAGGTCTTCCCAACGCCTGAAACGGCATCCTTCCCAGTGCAAACTTCGCTCTATGGCGCATCAAAACTGGCTGGCGAGGGCATGATTGCCGCCTATTGTGAAGGCTTCGGGTTCCAAAGCTATATCTTCCGCTTTGTCTCGATTCTCGGTGAACGCTACACCCACGGTCACGTTTTTGATTTCTACAAGCGCCTACGAGCGAACCCGCACGAGTTGTTGGTGCTGGGCAATGGGCAACAGCGCAAGTCGTATCTCTACGTGCAGGATTGCCTTGACGCGATTCTGTTGGCAATGGCGACGGCCCAAGGGAAGGTGAATATCTTCAACCTAGGGGCTGACGGCTATTGTCAGGTGAATGATTCGATTGGTTGGATCACAACCCACCTGGGCCTGACGCCGCAGTTGCGTTATAGCGGCGGTGAGCGGGGCTGGATCGGCGACAGTCCGTTCATCTTCCTGGATTGTGGTAAAATCCGGGCGCTTGGTTGGCAACCGAAGTTGACGATCCGCGAAGGGGTGCTGCGAACACTGGATTATCTTCAGGCTAATCCCCAATTGTTGGAAGCACGGGTGTGATCGGCCACAGATGCGTGATGCGTGATGCGTGATGCGTGATGCGTGATGCGTGATGCGTGATACGTGATACGTGATGCGTGATTCGTGATGCGTGATGCGTGATGCGTGATGCGTGATGCGTGATGCGTGATGCGTGATGCGTGATGCGTGATGCGTGATGCGTGA
>CAIRDL010001094.1 GCA_903877345.1 uncultured Oscillochloris sp.
CGCCGCGAACGTGAGCGTGTAGGGATCACCGACGACACTGGCGGGCAACGGCGCGGCGGTGGTGATCTGTAGGTCACTCTGGATGTCCACGGTCGTCGCTGCCTGCGGACAGGCGTTGGCGGGGTCACAGGCGCGGAAGGTCACGGTCTGCGTAGTGCCCGCCCGCCGCCCGACTGCGGAGAATGACACGCTCTGCCCGGGAGTCTCAAAGCTGCCATCGCCATCGAGATCCCAGACGTACGTGAGCGTGTCGCCGTTGGGGTCGTTGGCCGTTCCCGTGAGCGTCAGCACTTGGCCGACAAGCACCGTGTAGGGGCCGTTGGCGCTGACGCTGGGGGGCTGATTGGGGGCGGCGATGGTGAAGGAGAGTGCGTGGGAGAGGCTGCCACCGGGCGCGGGGTTGAACACCGTCACCTGCGCCGTCCCCACGGTCGCAAGGTCATCCGCCGTCAATTCCGCCGTCAGATCGGTGGACGACCCGTAGGAGGTGGGACGATCCGCCCCATTCCAGCGCACGACCGACGTGCGCCCGAAGCCGCTGCCGTGCAGCGCCAAGGTGAAGGCCGCATCACCCGCGATGGCATGGGCCGGGTCGAGGCTCGTCAGGATCGGAACGGGATGGTTGATGATAATCGTGAACGGCTTCGTCACGGTCTGCCCGCCCGTGGTGGTACAGCCGACGGTGACGTTGTAGGTGCCACCCGCCAACGGGGTACCGCTAAGGACACCCGTGGCCGAATCAAGCACCACGCCATCAGGAAGCTGCCCACTGACAATGGTGTAGCTCGCACAGGTGGGTTGACTGCCCCCACCAGAACCGCCGCCGCTGTCGCTGGGCGGGGTAATCACCAGAGGCTGCTGGTACGGCGTCCCGGCGCTTCCGGAGGTCGGCGGCGGGTCAATCGCGAAGTTCTGCGTGATCGCCGTGCCGCTGCTATCGGTGACCTGGATGCGAAAGCCGAACTCCCCGGCGGTCGTGGGCGTACCGCTAAGAACACCCGTGGCTGCATCAAGGGTCAGGCCGGGCGGGAGAGTGGTGCCGGGCGCGGAGGCCCAGGCGTAGGGCGGCGTGCCACCCGCCGCCGCGAAGGTGACAGTGTAGGGGTCGCCGACCAATCCGGCAGGTAGCGGCGAGGGCGTGGTGATGCGGAGATCACTAGCGATGGCGATGGTCGTGGTGGCGGTGACACACGCCCCAGAAGGGTCGCAGACCTGGAGACTGACGGGCTGACTGCCGAGCTGGCGTCCAACCGCCGAGAACGACACGCTCTGCCCGGGGGTCTCAAAGCTCCCATTGCCGTCGAGGTCCCAGGCGTAAGTGAGCGTGTCACCGTTGGGGTCGTTGGCCGTTCCCGAGAGCGTCAGCGCTTGGCCGACGAGGACGGTGTAGGGGCCACCGGCACTGGCAGTGGGGGGTTGGTTGGTCGCAATAATCGTGAAGTTCAGGGCATTGGACATACCGCCGCCGGGCGCGGGAGTGAACACCGTGACCGTCGCCATCCCTGCCACCGCGAGATCCGTCGCCGGAATGAGCGCGGTCACATCGGTGTTTGACCCATAGGTGGTGGGCCGATCCGCCCCATTCCAGCGCACGACCGAGGTCGGTGCAAAGCCGCTGCCGTGCAACGCAATCATCACGTCGGCGTCACCAACGTTGGCCTGAGCCGGACTGAGGCTACTGATTGCTGCTAACGGAGCGTTCAGCAGATCGCTAGGGACGTTCGCCGCGCCGTAGGAATTAACGCCCCAACAGCGGAAGGTATTGGCTCTGGTGACCACGCAGGTGTAGCCCCCTCCCGCGCTGACTTGGTTGACAGTGCCGAGGTCGTTGGGCACGGTGGTCTGGCCAAAGGCGTTATATCCCCAACAGCGGAGGGCGTTGGCGCTGGTGATCGCACAGGTGTGGTACGACCCCGTACTGACTTGGCTGACCGGGCCAAGATCGCTTGGTACCGTGCTATGTCCAGCCCAGTTCTCCCCCCAACAGCGGAGGGCATTGGCACTGGTGACCGCACAGGTATGATGCCCTCCCGTGCTAAACTGGCTAACCGGGCCGAGGTTGCTCGGTGCCGTCGCCTGTCCATACCAGTTCTGCCCCCAACAGCGGATGTCCTTAGTGCTGGTGATCACACAGGTGTAAAGGTCAGACGCAATGACCTGGCTGACCGGGCCGAGGTCGCTCGGCACCGCCGCCTCACCATAATTGTTATCCCCCCAACAGCGGAGTGCGTTGTCGCTGGTGATCACGCAGGTGTGATATGTCCCCGCGCTGACCTGGCTGACCGGGCCGAGGTCGCTTGGCACCGCCGTCTGACCATACGTGTTATCCCCCCAACAGCGAAGGACGTTGGCGCTCGTAATCGCGCAGGTGTGGCTCCAGTAGCCCATTCCCACGCTGACCTGACTGACCGGGCCGATGTCGTTCGGCACATTCGTCTGTCCAAATTGGTTATCCCCCCAACAGCGGAGGATGTTGGTGCTGGTGATTACACAGGTGTTGTTTGCTCCTCTTGCACTGATCTGCGGCAGCGCAGTGCCTACAGAAGCTGCGGCAATCATTGGACTCGTCATCCCCCCAAACGGCACCAGCGTTAGCAGTAGCGCGAACCCCAACATAAGCCGTGCAAGCCGCAGCGACACACGCATAGCGAACCTCCCTGTACGATAGGCGGTGCTGACCGGGCTTCCGGCCAGGGTGGGCGCATGCACGCCCGCGTAGCAAATGGAAGAGCGCGACGGTGGTGATTCGTATCCTAGCAGTTTGAAGCAAAATGTCAATAATAATGAATGCTTTGTTAAGTATGGATTTGATTGCAAATAGTTGGCATAGTACGATTGCCTGTAAGACAAAGGGCGAGCATGGCTCGCCGTGTTGACAGCCATCTGCCCAATGCCTATGCTGAACCTGTACCGTGCATCGCAGGTTTAGTGGTCGCCAAACGATGGATCCGCGTCGGGTAGCATTAGGACACGGGACGTTGCCGTGACTCGCAAATGAAGGGAAGAAGTGGATGGAACAGCGACAACTCGGGAAGCAGGGTTTGGTGGTCTCAGCCTTGGGCATGGGGTGTATGGGCATGTCCGAGTTCTATGGGCGTGGTGACGAGGCGGAGTCCCTGGCGACGATCCACCAGGCGCTGGAACGCGGGGTTACGCTGCTCGACACCGCCGATATGTACGGCCCGTTCACCAATGAGGGGTTGGTGGGTCGGGCGATTGTCGGGCGGCGTGCCCACGTAATCCTGGCGACCAAGTTCGGCATCCAGCGCGGCAACGACCCTCGCGAACGGCGAATCAACGGGCGACCGGAATACGTGCAAACGGCCTGCGATGCCTCACTCCAACGGCTTGGCGTCGATCATATTGACCTGTACTACCAGCATCGCGTAGACCCGGACGTGCCCATCGAGGAGACGGTAGGGGCGATGGCCCGTCTCGTGCAGGCGGGCAAGGTGCGCTTCCTTGGTCTTTCGGAAGCCGCACCGGCAACGCTTCGCCGTGCCCACGCCGTGCATCCCATCAGCGCCCTCCAGACCGAATATTCGCTCTGGAGCCGTGACCCGGAGGATGAACTCTTGGCTCTGGTGCGGGCGCTTGGGATTGGCTTTGTGGCCTACAGTCCCCTTGGGCGCGGCTTCCTGACCGGGCAGATCCGGCGCATCGAGGATCTTGCCCCCGACGATTTCCGCCGTGATTCACCTCGCTTCCAGGGCGAGCATTTCCAGCACAACCTCACCTTGGTGATCCGTGTGGAGGAACTGGCAGCAGCCAAAGGTGTAACCTCAGCGCAACTCGCCCTGGCCTGGGTGCTGGCCCAAGGCAACGACATCGTCCCCATCCCAGGAACCAAGCGCCGCCGCTATCTGGAAGAGAATGTTGCGGCCGCCGACCTCACGCTCACCCCCGCTGAGCTTGCCGCGATCAACGCGGTGCTGCCGCCAGGCGCGGCGGCCGGACTCCGCTACCCGGCAGCGAGCATGCAGGCGCTCAATCGCTGAAGCAACAAGCGTCGTACAAACACGCCGCCCATCACCTGTATGCGACAATGCGAACGATGCTGACGGAGAACGCGGGAAGGGGCGAGGCAGATGCAGACGATCCAGGTCACGGAACAGGTGTACCGCCGCTTCAGCGAACGGGCGGCGCGGCTCCACCTTACGCCGGAGTATCTGCTTGACCTGCTCCTGGCTACCGCGTTCGCTCCC
>CAIRDL010001095.1 GCA_903877345.1 uncultured Oscillochloris sp.
CGTCACCCCGCGTGTCGCTTTGGTCATACGCCGCGCCTACATCAAGAGGGGCTTCGCTCCAGGAAGGGTACATGTAACGCATGGGCGACAATCGCTGGCTAAAGAATAGTTTTGTCTATTTGATCATTTTGGTCGCGGCCTTGGCGCTCTTTTTCCAATACTTCGGGTCGTCCAACACCCAGAGTAGCGAGAAGGGCATCGCCGAGGTAATTGCAGATGCGAAGGCCGGGCGGGTCAGGCAGATTGAGGCCCAGGCGGGCGATGAGCAGGTCATCGTTACCTATACCGATGGTACCGAGTACCGCTCGCGCATCGAGTCCAGCGATAGTGTGATGTCGCTGCTCGCCAACTACGGCGTCACGCTGTCCGATAGTGGCGGCAAGCAACTGGTGAATGTGAAGGTGCTGCCCGCGCCCGCTTGGGGTAGCCTGCTGAGTATCTTTACGATCTTGCTGCCCACTATTTTGCTGATCGGCTTTTTCATCTTCTTTATGCGTCAAGCCCAAGGCTCAAATAACCAAGCCATGTCGTTCGGCAAGAGTCGGGCGCGCATGTTTACGGGTGATAAGCCGACGGTGACGTTCGCCGATGTGGCGGGGCAAGAGGAAGCTAAGCAGGATTTGACGGAGATTGTCGAGTTTCTGAAGTTCCCTGATAAGTTTACTGCTTTGGGTGCGCGCATCCCCCGAGGCGTGTTAATGGTCGGCCCGCCCGGAACTGGCAAGACGCTGCTCTCGCGGGCCGTGGCAGGTGAAGCTGGGGTGCCTTTCTTCAGCATTTCCGGCTCTGAGTTTGTTGAGATGTTCGTCGGCGTTGGCGCGTCGCGGGTACGTGATTTGTTCGATCAGGCGAAGCGCAACGCGCCTTGTATCGTCTTCATTGACGAAATTGACGCGGTCGGACGGCAGCGCGGGGCCGGGCTTGGCGGTTCCCACGATGAGCGCGAACAGACCCTGAACCAGATCCTTGTCGAGATGGATGGCTTCGACACCAACACGAATGTGATCGTCGTCGCTGCAACCAATCGCCCCGATGTGCTTGACCCAGCCCTTATCCGCCCCGGGCGCTTTGACCGTCAGGTCGTGTTGGATGCGCCCGATGTGCGGGGGCGCTTGGATATTCTCAAGGTGCATACGAAGGGTAAGCCCCTAGCGGAAGACCTCAACCTTGACATTATTGCCCGCCTGACTCCCGGCTTCTCGGGTGCCGACCTGATGAACGCCGTCAACGAGGCCGCCATTCTTGCCGCCCGGCGGGCCAAGAAGAAAATCGGCATGTCCGAACTCCAAGACTCCATCGAGCGCGTTGCTCTTGGTGGCCCCGAGCGCCGCTCGCGGGTGATGAGCGACCGCAAAAAGTTGGTGGTCGCCTACCACGAGGCGGGCCACGCCATTGTGGCTGGGGCGATGCCTCGCGCCAATAAGCTCCAGAAAGTGACGATCATCCCGCGTGGGCGCGCCGGCGGCTACAATCTCTTCCTGCCTGACGAGGACAACCTCGGCTTGCAGAGCATTGCCTACTTCAAAGCCGATATGACTGTGGCCCTGGGCGGACGGGCCGTGGAGGAAATCGTCCTCGGCCCTGAGGAAGTGACCACCGGCGCCTCGCAAGATCTCGTCAGCGTGACACGCACCGCCCGGGCGATGGTGACGCGCTTCGGGATGAGCGCGAAGCTTGGCCCGGTCGTCTTTGGTGAAAAAGAAGAACTGATCTTCCTCGGGCGTGAGATCAGTGAGCAGCGCAACTACAGCGACGAGGTCGCCCGCCAGATTGACGAAGAAGTGCGCCATCTGGCCTCGGAAGCGTATGAAAATGCCATGCAGATCTTGATCAACAACCGGACGGTGGTTGATGATATGGCGAATGCGCTGATCGAGTTCGAGACGGTTGAAGGCGAGCAGTTGGCGGAACTGCTGAGCCGGGTGAAGCCCCTAGTCCTGGAGATGAACCGCCAAAGCCCGAATGGTCGGCAAGTGCGTGATGGGAAGGCCACGCTGCCGACACCGCCTGCTGCCGCGTAAGGCTAACAGGCAACCCAAAAAGGGAGGGCCGAGTGGCCCTCCCTTTGTATTTGCGCTGCCTCGCACGTTTCTGCAAAGCACCTCTTGACATTTACACGCATTAGAGTATACTCTAAGAACGTTCGTTTCGCTTGTGATAGAGGTCGGGCCGTGACGTTTCCTCGGCAGCTACGGCGGGTGCTGATCAGCATCCTCATGCTCCTCACATGCACTGGTTGTAGTGGCCTCGCCGCCAATGCAACCCCTACCGCCGTGTCCGCGCCCGCCCCCCGTACCGTCCTCTTGCTCTGGCACGCCTGGCCTGACGCCGAGAGCCGCGCTTTGGCGGGCGTGGTCGAGCGCTTCAATCGGGCCAATCCCAGCCTCCAAATCGTGCCCCAGATGCACCCCGCCGCCCAGTTGCAGGCCGATTTGGCGGCTGCGATGCGTGAGGGTGGCGGCCCGCATTTGGCCCTTGTGCCGAGCCACACACTGGGCGCGCTGGTTGACGCTGGGGCGCTGTTGCCCCTTAATGACCTGCTGCCGCCCGACGAGGTAGCACGCCTGTTGCCAACTGCCGTCGGGGCCGCTCAGGTGATGAGTGCGGCAGGCGCGACCCTCTATGGAATTCCGATCACTTTTGACACCCTGGCCCTCTTCTACAACCAAGCCAATTTCACTGGTGCGCCGCCTGCCGACACTACGACCCTGCTCCAAGTCGCCCGCGACATTGCTGATCCTGACCACGACCCACCCGCTTGGGGTTTGGCCTTCACGCTGAGCCTTGATCGCACCCTTGGCTATCTCTATGCTTTTGGTGGCCAACTTTTCGACGCGCAAGGTCTCGTCAGCTTGGGTACCACTGGGCGCGTCGGCACCGAGGCGTGGCTCACATGGCTGCTTGCGTTGCGTGAAGATCCCAAACTCTTCGCAAGTGTAGACGGCGTCGCTGTAGATAATGCACTGAGCAGCCAGCGTGCCTTGATGACCCTCGACTGGGCGCATGCGCTGGCCCGCTACCACACGCTTTGGGCCGACCGCATGGGGGTTGCCCCGCTCCCGCGCCTGACGGGGGCACCGGCAGCCCCACAGCCCTATGTGCAAAGCGACGTCCTGGTGCTGAACGCCCGGCTCAGTGGGGCCAGCGAACAGACCGCCGCCGCGACCTTCGCCCGCTATCTGGTGGCCGAGGCAGCGCAACGCGAGTGGTTACGGGTTGGTCGCCAGCCCGTGTTGCTTAATTTAGATCTTAATGCCGATGATCCGGCGGTACCCCCAACGCTACGTGCAGCCGCCGCAGCTTTTCGGCTCCAGGGAGAGACCGGCCTGCCAATGCCAAACAGCCGTGTGGCGAATGAGTTCGTCTGGGGTGTGTTAGCCGATATGCAAGGCAGCGCCCTGCGCCGTCTACTTACCCCAGCCCAAGCCGTCGCAGCAGCAGATGCCGCCCTGCGCGCACGCCTCCCCAACCCCTAACGCTCCGTGCGGCTTTGCGGCTTTGCGGCTTTGCGGCTTTGCGTCAGATCGCTAAGCTGCAAAGCTGGTTTGAACCATGTCTAAGGCCAGCCCCACACGTTCCGTGCGGCTTTGCGTCAGATCGCTAAGCCGAGGGTTCGGCCCTGCGCCGCCGTGCGCCGCCGTGGGCATGTTATAATTTTCCCAGCC
>CAIRDL010001096.1 GCA_903877345.1 uncultured Oscillochloris sp.
CTGAAGAAGGTCGCCGGAACGCCCTCATCCTCCAAAAGCTGCACGAGCAGATCGGCCACCGTCTCCATCCCGCGAAAGGTGTGGCGATAGGGCGGGCAGTCGGGTTCGAGATCGACGGTGAGGATAACCTGCATGGGGTTTTGCACCTGGGGAATTGATGATCTGTGATCCGTGATCCGTGATTAGTCTAGCAACGAAGGCTTCGGGTATCCATGCTGGCTGCGACAAGCTCAACCAGCGTCCGTTGGCTGAGCTTGTCGCAGCCAACGCTTTTGCAAGAAGACTTCGTTGACGGACTAGTACTCCGTAATCCGCAAGGTGTGATCCGTGATCGGTTAGGGTGCGGCCCGGTCACGCATCACGCCTTACGGATCAGTTACACAACCATGAGGACAATCGAAAAGGCCGTCGTCCCCAACAGCGCCCCAGCACCCACATCAAGCAGATGATGCTGTTTGGTCAAGAGAGTAGAGCAGGCCACCAACCCGGCCCACGCCAGCAACCCAAGGGCCCAGGGCGTGGCGGTGTAGTAGACAACCGTCAGCGCACTGTAGAGACAGTAGCTCACATGCATGCTGGGGAAGTTGTTAAAGGGTTTTGAGACGGCCTGAAAGCGGCTGATGAGGTAGGTGGAAGTAGTACGTTCAGCAAGCCGCTCACGCCGCTCGACCCGGCTCGGGATGAGCAGGTAGCTCGCGTTCGAGACGAGGTAGATGATCAAATAGCCAAGCATGATGGCGGGGAAATGCTTATCGTGGCGCAAGAAAAGATAGGCACCATTGCCAAGAATGTAGGCCGAGAAGTAGGGCACGGCAAACATGGGCACAAAAGGGATGCGCTCATCCAGAGCGTGCCGCGTGAGCACTTGGCGCGGGCGCGTTGCGGTGATGTTGTTGACGACCAAGATGGTCAGGAAGAGTACGCCAACGAAGAGCGGGTAGAACGTCACAAGCCAAGCGGTCATAGGGAATCAGGTCTCCTCGTCAGTATAGGAAAAACCACTTCACGCGCCCGTTGCCACTGGGCGGCGTCGTCAATCTCGGCCCAGATCAGATCGTCTAGCTTGCAACAGCCGAGCGTGGTGTGCGGGATGACGGCGTTTAGGCAACCTGAGCAATACTCGAGCTGGCGACTCTGGGCAAAGTAGGCGTCCGCGTAGGCGCACATGGCCTGCCACAGCGCCATTGAGACCTTGGTGATGCCAACCATCTCACCGCCAATGCTGTCCAGGGCGCTACGCACTTTGCTGATGCGCCGCACCTGGTCGCCCGCAACTTCGACAAACACTTCGTCCCCGGCATTAGTTGTACCCGAAACTAGCAGCGCCGCCGGGGCGGGATACTCCAACAGGGCCGCAAGGGCGCGATCTTCATAGATCAGATCCGACTCGAGCAGCAAAAAAGTGTCCGCGAGCAGATGACGGGCGCAGACAAGCGAGTACATGCTGCCTGAGTTGGCGTAGTGCGGATTGTAAACCGTACTCAGCGCGGGGTAGCGCCGGGCCAACGGGGCATACTGGGCCGCTTGATAGCCAACAACCAGAATGATCCGCTCGATCCCGTGGGCCAGCACCTGCGTGATCGAGCGTTCGATGATTGGCGTGTCGCCCAACGGCAACAAGCCCTTCGGCGCGGTCGCCCACAGACTTTGGAGGCGGCTGCCCGTGCCTGCGGCCAAGATTACGGCGGTGGTGAGGGGGGCTGGTTGTTGCACTTCAGGTCGCCTTATACCATTGCAGATTGTAGATTGCCAGACATGGTATCTTTCTTCATCGCGTCCATTGGCTTCGACACGCTCAGCCAACGGACGCTGGCTGAGCGTGTCGAAGCC
>CAIRDL010001097.1 GCA_903877345.1 uncultured Oscillochloris sp.
ACCACCCGGGACGGTTATAGCTACAGTATACGAGAATCTCGACCCGAACCCTCGCTTCGCTCAGGGTGACAGCGTTCCTTTCCAGATGATGAAGGGGAGGCAAGGCTTCAACCGGCTAAAGCCTTGTCTCCCCTTCACGTTTCCAACAGGATTGCTATAGCCGCAGTGGGGTGTGGTATAGTTGCCCGCTTTGGCCACCATCACTGCACTGAAGCGTTGTCAGAGCAGCTTGGTCGTCTGCCCGGCGCTACCGATAACCCGGCGCATCGGCAGGACTTCAGTTCCACACACGGGGAAGCAATGACACGTCGGAGCCTCTGGGCCAGCGCTTGGCCGTTGGCGACGGGCCTCTTTATCGTCGCCCTACTCATCCGCAGTTGGCTTGCAGGGTACAGCCTCCCTTATGTCGAGCATATTGATGAGCCGGCGGTGATCGAGGTGGCGATTCGGATGGTGCGGAGTGGCGACCTCAATCCGCACACGTTTCGTTACCCGTCCCTCACCTATTACCTCCTCGCCGCAACCACGAGCCTGAACCTGGCGTGGGGTCTCGCCACCGGCCTCTATCACTCAAGCCAAGACCTAATCTTCAAAAATAATGGCGTCACGAGCCTCCCCAGTCTCTTCATCTGGGCGCGCACGCTGACGGCCCTTTTGGGTGCGGCGACGGTACCCGCACTTTTCCTGTTGGGACGCCGTATGTTCGGTCTGCGGGTGGGCCTGCTTGCCGCCCTTTTGCTGCTCTTCACGTCGTATCACGTTCGCCACAGCCACTTCATCACCGTTGATGTCGCCACCGGCCTTTGGGTGGTGCTCATCACCCTTGGAGCCTGGGAGATCGCACAGCGCGGGGCTTGGCGGGGCTATCTGTTGGCGGGGGTTGCCCTCGGACTAGCAGCCGGAACGAAGTACAACGCGGCCACAGTGGTTCTGGTCATCCCGAGCGCTCACATGCTCTACTGGCGCGGGGCAAGCCTCGGACGCCCCCTCGGTCGGCTCGCTGCGGCAGCAGTGGTCGCGCTGCTCGTCTTCTTCCTGACTACCCCCTACGCGCTCCTAGATGCCCCGACATTCCTGCGCGACCTGAGCTTTAACGCTTACCACTACAATCAGGCTGAGCAGGGTGATTTCAGAGGGCGCTGGCCCATCGCCGATTACGCTTGGTTCTTTTGGGACGAAAGCCTTTATGCTCCGGCAGTGGTCGCGCTGCTTGGCGGTCTCTTCCCTTTCGCCCGTCGCTACCCTACCCAAAGCCCCGTCCTCTTCATGGCTAGCATTCCGCCGCTCCTCTTGCTTATGAGCTACGGTACCCACTTCACGCGCAACCTCCTGCCGATACTGCCGCTTTTCATCCTGCTTGCTGCTGCCTGCGGCATGACTTTGGTTGACTTGCTTGCGCGCCGACTGTCGCAGCGAGCAACCCCGGCGCTCCTCGCTCTCAGTTGTAGTGCGTTGCTACTGCCGCATGTCTACGCAACGTACCAGCATTTAGACTTTTGGAGCCGTACCCACAGTATGGTGCGGGAGGCAGAACTCTTGCGGGCGCTGCCGCAAGGTGCCCGCATCGCCGCCGAACTTCCCGCCACGCTCTTCGGTGGCGCGGTCGCGATCTATCCGGTCAAGCGCGTTACCGACCAAACGCTTGCGTGGTATCGCGCCAATGGTTTCCGCTACCTAGCGGTCAATGACGATCTCCGCACCCCGGAAGATCGCGCTGCATACGCCCAACTGCGCGATGCCGCCACGGTGGTAGTGGCTTTGGCTCCCCGCAGAGCAGCCGTGCAACCCGGCCCAAGCGGGGCGATCCTCGATCTTGGGGTTGACCCGGCGCAACTGCCCTTTGTGCGGCATAAGCTGCGCTTCGGCGATCAACTTGAGTTGCTAGGCTACGAACTTCAACCGGGCGAACTGCGGGCGCGGAGTACCCCGTTAGCTGGTGCCGACATCCGTACACTCAGCCCCGGTCAACCCGTGCAGATCAATCTCTACTGGCGCGGGTTGCAGCCCATGACCAACGACTACACGCTCTTTGTCCATGTCTTTAATCGCAACGGCGAGCGCGTTGCGCAGCGCGACGTGCTCCTGCGCGCTGAGGACTACCCGACTTCGCATTGGCAAACGGGCGAACTGGTGATTGACCGAGCGGATCTACCGTTGCCGAACCTTCCGCCGGGGACGTACCGGTTGGCGTTGGGCGTGTATTTAGCGGCGACTGGCCTCCCGTTGCCGTTGGTCGGGCCTGAGCCGCCGCCCTTGACGCTGGAGATTCACTGAAACACGGTTCAATCCAGTTTTGGGCATGGTTCAAACGCGGCCATTTCAGCTTGACCGTTGAAACCTGCACCCGTACCTCACATTCCTTGCAGCTTTGTGCCTTTGCGTCTTTGCGTCACACGAGCGTATGGTCTGACGCAAAGG
>CAIRDL010001098.1 GCA_903877345.1 uncultured Oscillochloris sp.
CACGTCGCGAGTGCCAGCCGCGCCGACGTAGACCTCGCCGTCGCCGCCGCCCGTGACGCCTTCGACAATGGCCCCTGGCCCCATACCCCTCACTACGAACGCGCCCGTATCCTCCACGAACTTGCCAAGATGCTCGAAGACCATACCCCGCGACTCTCTGAATTGGAGAGCCGCGACGGTGGTGTGCCCCTGCGCGCCACAACTTTCAACGACATTCCCCTCGGCCTCCACATGCTGCACGTCTTTGGCGAGTTGGCCCGCCGTTCGCCCTACGAGCCGCTGCCCTGGAACGATTTTCCCACGTTGGCCTGGAGCTTCGTCTGGCGGCAGCCCTACGGTGTCTGCGCCCAGATTATTCCCTGGAATTACGCCTTCTGCATGGCGATCTGGAAGCTCGGTCCGGCCCTCGCTACCGGCAACACCGTCGTCTTCAAACCTTCGTCCCTCGCCCCGCTTACCTCCATTGCGCTGGTCAAGCTGATTGATGAGTCGGGCCTGCTACCCCGTGGCGTCGTCAACCTGATTACTGGCCCTGGAAGCGAGACCGGCGAGTATTTGGTGGGCCACCCGCAGGTTGATAAGGTCGCGTTCACCGGCTCGACCGAGGTGGGCCGCAGGATTATGGGCATCGCCGCGCCTCATATCAAGAAAGTTACCCTTGAATTGGGCGGCAAGTCGCCCAGCATTCTGCTGCCGAATGCCGATCTCGACAAAGCGGTGGACGGTGCGCTCTTCGGGATGTTCTACCACGCTGGGCAGTTGTGCGAGGCAGGCACCCGCTGCTTTGTCCACAGTGCGATCTACGATGAGGTGGTTGAGCGCATGGTCGCCCGCACGCGCCAACTCCGGGTCGGCGATCCGCTCGATCTCGCCACCGATATTGGCCCGTTGATCAGCTATAAGCAGCGCGATTCGGTCGAGCGCTACATTAAGCTTGGCCGCGAAGAGGGTGCGCGCCTCGTCATTGGCGGCGGTCGGCCCGTCGGTGAACTTTATGACCACGGCTCGTTCCTCGAACCGACAATCTTCACCCACGTCAGTAATCGGTCACGGTTAGCTCAAGAGGAGATCTTCGGCCCGGTCTTTGCCATTATTCCCTACGACGAGATCGGCGAGGCGATCAAGATGGCGAACGACTCGCCCTACGGTCTCGCTGGCTCGGTCTGGTCGAGCGATCCACAACAGGCGATTGAGGTTGCCAAACGGTTGCGTACCGGCACCGTCTGGATCAATGACCATCATGTGCTCAACCCGTACGCCCCCTTCGGTGGGTTCAAGGAGAGCGGCATTGGCCGTGAGATGGGCATCCCTGGTCTGTTGGAATATACCGAGGCCACCCACATCCACGTTGATTTCCAACAGAATCGCGACGGTAAGATCTGGTGGGACGCCCTGTTGCCGCCGCCTAACGAGGATGACTAGCGATTTTTAGCACGAAGCTCATGAAGAAACGAAGGCGTCGGCCAAGCGAATGGCCGACGCTTTTATTTGTTCAATAGCACTACCGCAAAAGTAACGCTGTGAGGCGTCTGGTCATTCTGAGCGCAGCGAAGCATCCCAGTCGGGACGCTTCGCTGCGCTCAGCGTGACAGCGTGCCTTTTCAGGCGCTGCTTCGCCCCTACATGCGCCGCTCCCATATGACGTTTTGGTGGCCCGATATGTCATATCGCCCCCCCGATATGTCATATCGGCGTCCCGTTCCGACGTTTTGGCGTCCCGTTCCGACGTTTTGGCGTCCCGTTCCAACGTTTTGGCGTCCCGTTCCGACGTTTTGGCGTCCCGTTCC
>CAIRDL010001099.1 GCA_903877345.1 uncultured Oscillochloris sp.
CCTCGCGCAGGCCGCTGCCGGTCACGACCTTGCGCCTATCTAGTTGGGTGTCGTGGGTGGTGAGGTAATATAGCAATCCTATTGGGGTTGTTGCGTGGAGTTGAGGCTTTAGCCCGATAGAACAGCCTGAAAGCTCGACTCCTTTTCACAACCTGTCTAGGATTGCTATAGCTGGGCGGCACCTACGGCTGCGGACGCTGCCAGCTATACACCGGCGGGCATTGGCGGTTGGTGAGCGAGAAGGCGAAAGGCTCATAGACACCGAAACCTGCGCTCTCGCCCGGGGTGAAGCTGCGCCAGAAACGGCATTGCGCCATGAGCACCATGTCGTCGTCGCTCAGGTTCATATGCTGCTGCGCGGTTCGGTCTTTGGAGGCGGTAACAATCCTTCGCCCATCAGGGCTAAAGGCCGCACTCAAAACGGCCCCAGTGTGGCTCCGAAGTGTGGCGAGCTTTGTACCATTTGCGGCGTCCCAGATGATGGCCGTGCGATCAGCAGAAGCGGTGACGATGCGCTGCCCGTCGGGACTGTAGGCTGCACTGAAGACTTCACCGCCATGACCCTGGAGGGTGAAGAGCTTTGCACCACTAGTAGCATCCCAGATGATGGCCGTGCGATCCTCGGAGGCAGTGACGATGCGTTGTCCGTCGGGGCTGTAGGCCGCGCTCCAGACAACGCCGCTATGCCCTTGAAGGGTGGTGAGCTTTGCCCCACTGGTGGCGTCCCAGATGATCGCGGTCTGATCCCCAGAAGCGCTGACGATACGCTTTCCGTCAGGGCTGTAGGCCGCGCTCAAGCTTGCCTTGCTATGGCCTTGAAGGGTGGCAAGCTTCGCACCGCTGGCAGCATCCCAGATGATCGCGGTGCTATCTTCGGAAGCGGTAACAATGCGTAGCCCATCAGGACTATAAACTGCGCTCTGAACCCAATTGGTGTGACCTCGAAAGATGTTGGACTCGGTACCGCTGGTAGCATCAGCATTCCAGATGATGGCGGTCTGATCCGCAGAGGCAGTGACGATGCGCTGTCCATCGGGGCTGTAGGCTGCGCTGTGAACCCAACTGATGTGGCCTTGGAGGGTGGTGAGCTTCGCACCACTGACGGCGTCCCAGATGATGGCAGTGCCATCGTTAGAAGCGGTGACGATATGCTTGCCATTGGGGCTGTAGGCCGCACTCCAGAGAGCGTCGCTATGGCCCTGGAGGGTGAGAAGCTTCGTACCACTAGCAGCATCCCAGATAATAGCGATCTGATCCCAGGAGGCGGTAACGATACGCTTTCCGTCAGGGCTGTAGGCCGCGCTGTTAACCCAACTGCTATGACCCTGGAGGGTGGTGAGCTTGGCACCACTAGCGGCATCCCAGATGATTGCAGTGCCATCGTCAGAAGCGGTGACGATATGCTTGCCATTGGGGCTATAGGCTGCGCTCCAGACACCGTCGCTATGGCCCTGGAGGGTGGTGAGCTTCGCACCACTAGCGGCATCCCAGATGATCGCGGTCTGATCCCAGGAGGCGGTAACGATACGCTTTCCGTCAGGGCTGTAGACCGCGCGATACACCGCGTCGCTATGGCCCTGGAGGGTGGTAAGCTTTGCACCACTGGCGGCATCCCAGATGATCGCGGTGCCATCTTGAGAGGCTGTAACAATGCGTTGCCCGTCGGGGCTGTAGACTGCGCTGCGAACCCAATCGCTGTGCCCCTGGAGGGTGGTGAGCTTCGCACCGTTGGTGGCATTCCAGATGATCGCGGTCTGGTCAAAGGATGCGGTGACGATGCGCTGCCCGTCGGGGCTGTAGGCCGCGCTGACAATCCGATCGCTGTGGCCCTTCAGGAAGGTCTGCACTGGGATTTGTTGGGTCAGTGCCTCGCGCATGGCATCGCGGCTGACTAGGTCACGGTTGCGTGCGAACCCCTCATAGGCCAGCATGAGCGACAGATTCGGATCGGTTTCAAGCTGAATCTGCGCTGCGAAGCCAAGGCGTTGGGCGTCGGTGGTGCGCTGCTGTGCTTCAGTGACGCCAAGGGCCTGCAACAGAAGCACCGAAAGCGTAACGGATACAACCAGCAGCACGACGGCAAACCCGCTGGCGATCCGCACGCCCATTGGGATACCTTGCCACCAACTCAGGGGCCAATGGCGACGAATCCACGCTTGATCAAACACCTCGGCGTAAATCCGGTTCCGCACATACAGGCGCTGCTCCCGCCGCCGCACCAACCCCGATAGCTTCAGATGGGCGTAGATCGGCGACTGCTCTTCGTCGCGAACCGGCTGCCGACCGCTGCGAATGGTTTGGTAGAGCTTGAGGCCGCCAATGCGGTCAGGGGTGCGCTCAAGCAGCATGTCGCGCACAAACTGGAGGTTATGATCCTGCTCGCTCTGTGCGCCAAAAAAGGTCTGGCGTACCGTTGCGGCCAGCGCCTCCGCATCCCAATTCGCCTCCTCACGCGCAATAAGCGCCTGGCAGAGGCGCTGGGTCAGATACGGATGCCCGCCCGTCCAAGCGAGCACATGCCCGAGTACTGTTTGCGCCTCAGCTTCAGGCAAGCCAAACCCCTCCGCGAAAGGTGCCGCTTCTTCAAGCGTAAAGTCATCCAACTCGACCTGTGTCCCAAGGTTGAAAGGTGTGCGTTTCGGGTCGCGGATCAGGTCACCAGGGGTGGCTACGCCTATCAGCACGAAGGTTAGCCGACGCACATGCGCATCGTCGGCCCGCGCATTGTAGAGGGCACGGATCACGGCAAAGAAGTCATCGGTGAAATCCAGGCTTAGGGTGGTGTCAAGCTCGTCAATAAAGATCACCACTGGCCCGGCCAGTTCACGCAGCACCACCTCTGTGCAGAAGCGGTTGAGCCGTTGCGCCAGCGGCAGATGGGCGTGGGTGTGCCACCAATCAAGTACGTCGAGCGCTAACCCCAGCTGATCCGCCAACTCGGTGAGCAAGCCCAGGTACCACTGGTCGGCGCTGGCCTTCACGCCGAGCTTGGTCAGGTCAAGCAAGGCTACGTGCGTCCCTACGGTCGCTAACCGCTCAGCGGTATGCACCATCAAGCTCGACTTCCCCATCTGGCGTGCCGTGAGGACGTAGGTGAACGTCCCGTTTTGGCAGAGCGCGAACAGTTCATCATCAGCTTTGCGGGCGACATAGATGCCCTGCCCTGCCTGCACTGTGCCGCCGACGGTGTAGATACTCGGGTTCATCGCAACCGCCCCGCAAAGTAATCGGCGTAGAGTTGGCAGCGCATCAGGGTTTGCTCACCATCTCGGCGCACCAATCCGGCACCGTGCAGCCGCCAGAAGGCGCGGTCGTCGGTGCAGCGCTGCGTCCGCACGATCTGGCGCAGCACGTGGGCCAGTTCGGGGCGTTCATGGAGCCGCTGGATGTGGCGGCGCAAGTGTTCGCCGAAGGGGCCATCGTCGGTTGCCGCCTGGGCGAAGAGGGTGGTGCAGGGCATGCGCCCGTCGGCCACCAAATAAAGCGCCCGACGGGTCAAATAGGGGTGGCCGTTCAGGAGCGTGACGAGCCGGGTTTCGTCTTCTAGCGAGAGCGGGCTGCCGTGCAGGGTGTTCAATCTGGCGACCTGGGAGGCAACAAAGTCAACTAACTCTATCACCTCGCCGACATTGAAAGGCGACTGGTGCAGATTTTGTACCAACTCGTAGGGTTCAGTTGAGGTCACCAAAACGAGGTCAAGCTTACGCCAGAGCGGGCGGTTCGGCATCGCCCGGTTGTTATGCCAGACCCGCAGCATCGCAAAGAAGTCGGTGCGAAAAGTACAGTCGAGAATACTATCAACTTCGTCCATCGCCAGAAGCACCGGCGTATTGAGCGCAGGCAGGAGCACGCGCTCCACATAGCGAGTGCAGCGCTGGACGGTGCCGAGTTCCAACGGCCAATCTGCCTCTCGCAACGTGGGCAGGCCCAATTCATCACCAATCCAGCGGACGAACTGCTGAAAAAACGTGTCGGCATGCGCCCGCGCTGCCGCATCAAACTGCTGGAAATCGAGATAGGCCACCTGCTTACCGACCGCTCCGGCAGTGGCCATCGCACGGGCGAGCAGCGAACTCTTGCCTACCTGCCGTGGCCCTTTAATGGTCAGCGTAACGCCATCGCGGCGTGCGGCGGCAGCAGCGGCGATACGATCAGCGGGCTGCCGCTCGATATAGAAGGGCGAAGCGGGGTGCATCGTACCTTCTGGCGGCTCAAGCGGCACTGGGCCGCTACGGGGTTCGAGGCGAGACGGCGAGGGCGATGGCACTGGTTGGGGCGGCACCAGTACCCCATCATCGGGCAAATCCTCGACTGGTTCGCCCCAACCCCGTAGGGTCGCCTTGAGGTGTGCGATGGCGGCGCGAGCTTCGCGGATGTCGTGGGTGACCTCCGGTGGGACATGAGCACTGCCGAGCGCGGCTTGTTGGGTCAGCCGAATTGCCAAGGTGGCGCGGTGGGTGGCTAAACGCTCTTGGATTTCGGCGATGACCTGCGGTGAAGGCATAGGGCGATCCTCTCGTCTGGGCCTAACTTGCTGCAAATGGAGCGTTCTGGGACCCATGCGCCGCAGGCTCAACGCAAGATCGGCGGGTTCGCTCATGGGGTACCGGGAATAAAATTCGTGGCTATATTCTGCCCCAAGTATACACACAGTGGTTGAATGGTGCTGACCCTATCCTGAGACGGCATGCGGGTCAAGCTGCTTCCACAGGATCGGCACCACCGGCTTGGCGTCGGCAAGGGCAAAAAGCACCGGTCGGTCGGCGACGGGCTGTTCCTGAACGGCCAACGCAAACGCCCGTCGCCCCAGGTCGAGCAGGGGCGCGAACGCCGTGAACTGTTCCCGCATCCGCTGCAAGCGGGTGGCAACCGCCTCGCGCATGCCCTGGGCGTACCGGTCTGCGTCCGGGGCAAGTTCTTCGGGCAGCCCTTGGCGATAGGCCGCCCAGACACCAGGTTGCGCGAGATCCGCAATCAGCGTGTCGTAAACCTGTGCTGGCCCAAAGCCGGACAGCGCCTTGGCAAGCCGAAGATAGTCGGCGGTTTTCACTTTGACCCGAAACCCGTCCGGCCAACGGAGCACCCACCCTTCGTTGCCAACCACCGTCTGTTGCTGCGCCCGTAGGTCGGTCAAGGTGGCATGGACGCGGGGCGTGCGCGGCAGATCAAGGTGCTGTGCCCATCTGTGCAGCTCGGCATCGTCAAGGTCACTGACCGTAGTGCCGCCGATGCGCTGCACGCCGATGAGGGAGAGTTCGGCAGTTGGGTAGCGTACAACCACGCGGTTATGCGGAGCAATCCACTCGCCAAGGAACGTATAGCGCGCCTCCGGGGTTGGGGTCGGCCATGCCGTCCACGTCTGCCGCGCACTGAGCCATGCGTGTGCCTCCAGCGCCTGGGTACTCTGAAAGTTGCCCCGCGTCGTGCAGCGCCACTGCCCAAGCTCATCGTCGTACCACATGATGATCAGGGAGCCATCGAGTTTCGCCGTGACCTCGTAGTTCGCGCCTCGTGCCACGATCACATCGAACGCGCACTCAGGAAAGCCGGGCTCGTCCACGTTGGCAAATTTCGGGAATGGAACCGCGAGCACGTTGCCGTCACGGTCAGTCACAAGTCCCCGGCACTGGCGGGTTTCCGGCGTCCATGCTTGGGCATAGGTCGCCTTGTCGGTGTAGTTGTACAGCCAGTGCCGCCCGTCAGGACTCAGGATGCGGGCAATGTGGCGGGCCGTCAGTTGGGCATGGAGTGCGTCTAAGTTCATGAGATCGGACAGATGCATGGGGTGGCTCCTTGTATGGGCGATCATACCGGGTCCTGCATGATAGCCCGCCGTCCTAGCGGCCCGTGCGGTGCCGGAACCAAGGCACTCGTCAGCACCCCCGCGTTGTAGGCCAGCGCACGGCTAGGAAGCACCCAGAGTTCTGGGGTGAATTGGAACGGCTGATTCATTGGCAATGCCTCTGCTGCTTTGGTCAATGACGAGGAACCGGACTACTACTCCTGGCGACCCGCAACCCTACATAGTAGAGGCGGACACGCGGGATGTCGCTGCTGCGGTACG
>CAIRDL010001100.1 GCA_903877345.1 uncultured Oscillochloris sp.
CGCGCATCTCGATGGCCGTTTCGACCAGCACCGTCGTAACGGCGGCAGGCGCAACCAGCGCCGTCGGCCCGCTGACCAAGGTGACAGCGGCTCCGAGGTCACGGGCATGGGCTGCGAGAGCGTAGCCCATCTGCCCTGACGACCGGTTGCCCACATAGCGCACGGGGTCAATCGGCTCACGGGTGCCGCCAGCCGACACGACCACACGGTAGCCGCGCAGTGGCCCGGTGGCCCGCCCAAGCAGCGCCCGCACTTCGCCCTCAAGGGTGGCCGGTTCGGGCAAACGCCCCTTGCCGCTGACATGCTCCGCCATGCGACCGTCAGCGGGTTCGAGTACCGTGTAGCCGCGTGCCCGCAGCGTGGCGAGGTTCGCCTGGGTCGCCGGGTGCGTGTACATCAGGGGATTCATCGCCGGGGCCACCAGCACGGGCGCACGGGTGGCGAGCAGCGTCGTGGTCAACAGGTCATCACTAAGACCGGCAGCGATGCGGGCGATGGTGTTGGCCGTCGCCGGGGCAATTACCACCGCCGCAGCACTCGCACCCAAGGCCACGTGGCTGACTACGCCGGTTTCTGGCAAGTTCCACAGGCTGCTGAGCACCGGGTGTCCAGTCAGTGCCTGAAAGGTCGCCGCGCCGACAAAGCGCGCCGCCGCCGCCGTGAGGATCACGTCCACATGGGCACCAGCCAGGGTCAAGTCACGGGCAAACTGCACGGCCTTGTAGGCTGCAACACTCCCACAGACGCCCAAGACGATGCGTTTCCCACTCAGGATGTCGTCCATACGACCACAATGCTAAGGTCCCTTGACGGGGCCAGCCTCCGCGTAACAACGAACACAGTTCCTATAGTCTAGGGCATCGTAGCGGCGCATTGTAGCATCAGGGCGGGGTAAGCGTCAAAAAGGGGGCCGCGTCACCCATATCCGAAATCATGGTCAGCCCTGCCGTTCGCCCTGCTCAGCCTCGCTGTAGATGGCACGAAGCCCACGGGCCGTCTGCGTAAACAGTGCAACCAACTCCGGCGGTTCGTGAACGCTACACGCATCGCCGTAGCGCAACAGCACTTGGCGCGTCTGCCAGAGGTTGGTCACTGTGGCAGTCACGGTTGCGCTACCGTCGGGGTGGTAGCTAATCACGGTGTCGGGAAAATAACTGGCGAGGTCGCGCCGCCGCGCCACTTGGGGCACCAGCGTGTAGCGCAGCGTGTAACGGGGCACGGGGATACGCTCCGGCGGCAGTTTCGTCGGCAAAATCGTCACCGTGCCCGGCACAATGCGGTCGAGCCGATAGTCAATCGCGGCGTAGAGGCGTTCGCCACCCTTCGGCGTTACCGCCAGCAGCGTTGCATCCAAGTAGCCGTGACCCTCCGGGCGAAACATGATTCCATAGGGAGCCACGCGGTGCCGTCGGGGCGTCGCCTCATCGAAGGTGCTCAAGTAGTCGAAGGCGAGTTCCCGGCGTTCGTCGCAGGCGCGTTTCACGAGGGCGAGTACCTGTCGGTTGAGCGGGCCGGCTCCCACACCTACGCGCATCCGCACCGCGCTCTGTTGTTGGCGCATCTGGGCCTGACGCACCGGCGGCAGCAGCAACTGGACACGAGCCAACAGCGCCCGAATGTGGGCATGTTCGGGCAACCCGCTGCCTTCAGGAAAGCTAGCATCAAGGAACGCCAAGGCTTCCATACAGGCATCGGGCAGATCAAGCAGCGCCAGTTCGCCCAAATCAGTCAACATGTATTGGCGGGTCGAACGATCATAGCTGATGGTACAGCCATACTCGCCCTTGAGCGCGTCGAAGTCATGCTTGAGCGCGGCGGGGGCGGCGCTGGGGTAGCCCTGTTCGCCCAGTTCAGCATTGATCTCCGCTACCAGTTCGGCGCTTGTCGCCGGGCCGCGCAAGAGGACGCGCACGAGCAAAAGCCGCCGCCGGAAGGTCAGCCATGAACTGCGCTTGGTGCCACCAGAGGCTTGCGTCATTGAAGCTTTACCTTTAGCCGGGGAACTCGTTGCTTGGATCGCGGCGCACTGTCCCTGGAAGTTCGCGAGCCGACGGGGATGGTTCAATCCTACCGCTTGGGCAAGCGTACGTCAAAGGCGGGCGCAACCTGTTTAGGGCTACGTCAAAGTCACCGTATGCGCCGTAGCCGAGGGCTTCAGCCCCACGGCGTGCGACGTTGCCTCAGCCCTGTTCATCGCTCCGCTACGAACTTTCGGGGCGTTGTCCTCGTGTATAATGGCCCGTGCGCTGGCTGGTGGACAGCCAGCGCTCCTATGTATAGATAAAGGCTCGGCGCATGCGCTTCGCCAAATGGCGCTACTACGCCCGCTCCCTCTGGCTGATGCTCTTCACGATGAAGAACTGGACGAGCATCGCGCCGGCACTGCTCACCAAGCGCGGGCGCATTCTCCGCCTCGCTGAACTCCAGTTTTTCTACCGCGATGCGATGGACGTATGGACAATTAAGGAGACCTGTCTCGACGATTGCTATCGCACCGCCGAGCGGTCGGTCGCCCCAGGGGACGTGGTGCTTGACATCGGTGCAGGTTTGGGCGATTACGCCATTATGCTCGCCAAGCGCTTTCCCCAGGCCCGGGTCTTGGCCTTCGAGCCTTTCCCTCAGTCGGCTGCTTTGTGCCAACGCAATGTTGCCCTCAACTACGTCACGAACGTCACGCTGATCGAGTGTGCCGTCGGCGGAAGCAGCGGCACCGCTAGTCTCGACATCAGTTCGCCTGAGTCAGTGCAGTACAGCACCGTAAGCGGCCCAGGGAATAGTACCGTCGTGGTGCAAAAGCGCACTTTGGCGGAAGTCTTTGCTGAGCATCAGATCGAGCGCTGCGCTTTGCTCAAGCTTGATTGTGAGGGTGCCGAGTTCGAGATTTTGCTCACGCTTGAACTACCGCTCTTCGCCCGCATTGCTGCCATTAGTCTCGAATATCACGATGGCGTCACTGGGCACCAGCACACAGAATTAGCGCTGCTGCTGCGACGCGCTGGCTACATGCTCATCCAGGTGACGAACCCGGTACACGCGCATCTGGGGTATCTCTATGCGTACCGACCCTAAGCTAAGCAGGCCAGAAGTGCAGGCACGTTCAACCCTTCCGCGAGTGCAGGTGAGTTGGCTGATCAAAGCCGCTTTTGTCCTCCTCTTTCTCTATTTCCTCACCAAAGCCAACCTCACCACGCTGCTCGCTAGTCTGACCCAAATCGCCCTTTGGCCGCTGCTCGGTTCGCTCCTGCTCTTGCCATTCTTCGTCTGGGCCAAGTCGGCGCGCTGGGGTGCCATTCTGCACACGATGGGCGTCACCCCGCCCTCTGATTGGCAGTTGAGCATCTATTACACGATTGGCCTCTTCCTCGGTGGCGTGACACCCGGCCAATTCGGTGATCTCGCGAAGGGCTGGTACTTACGCACCGACGCTGTGCCACTTCAACTGGCGATGACGAGCGTGGTGGTTGACCGCGTCTACGATATGCTGATTATGGCGCTGTTGGGGATGTTGGCGCTGGTTGATTTTGTCGGTTTGGTGCCGCCCGAACTCTTGCTGGCAGCGCAAATAGGGACGGTCGCCCTGGCGCTGGTTTCGGGATTGCTCGTTTCGCAGCGCGCTCGCCATTGGGTGGCGCAGGTGCTCGACCGAGGCGTGTTCAAGCGCTTGCCCCTCAAGCAGTGGTTGGACTTCCGCTTTTCGCTGTTGAACCGTTCGCTACCCTTGCTGTTGGGGCTGACCCTGCTCTCCATTGGGTTGAACCTGTTGCGCGGGTGGTTGCTCTTCCTCGCCCTCGGCCTCAACGTTCCGCTCTTCTCTGTCTTTGCGGTGATCACACTCATCGCTATCTTTCAGGTGCTGCCCATCAGCATCGCGGGCTTCGGGCTGCGCGAGACGCTGCTGATCATGACCTTGCAGCGCTATGATTATCCGCTTGAGACGGCCCTTTCCCTTTCGTTGCTGCTGCTCCTGCTGAATATTGAGCAGATCGTGGTCGGCTTTGGCGTGTCGCTCTTCTTTCCCATTCC
>CAIRDL010001101.1 GCA_903877345.1 uncultured Oscillochloris sp.
CAAGCGCCCACCGGCTACCGATAGTGTTCGGCCATTGCCATGCGCTGGGCGTGGGCGATAGGGGCGGGATGCAACGTAATCGGCGGCGTAGCGCCCACGGCCCGCTCGACGCAACTGTGCTCACTGCACCAGTCTATACCATCGAGTAGATAGGCGTAGGCATAAGTGCTACCAGTAGTCAGTACTACGGTGACTTCCCAGTACTGCTCGCTGCAGCGCATCGGGGTTGCGCTCGTACTCCAGCCATTAAAATCGCCGACGAGATGTACGGTATCGGCCCAAATCGAGGTTGGGAGTCGAAAAACGATGGTGGTAGTTTCGCCTACAGCGGGTAGTTGGATAACCATAAGACGCTCTCCTCGGCATGGGTACGCTGTCCGGGCGTTGGGCATGGGGCTAAGTGTCGCCACGACCACGCCACCTATGCGAACATAGTGGCGGCGAGGCTTGGTGATTGGTCAAGACCGGGGGCAAAAGTTCGTGAATGCTTGTGACGCCTAGGTGCGTCTCGCTATAAATTTCAATATCGGCCATCGCGCGCTTAAGATCTTCGCGAAGCAGAATCGTCATGTCGCCGTGGGTCATAACGGTGAGCATCTCGCCAGTCGGTTCCCGCCGCGCAGTCTGCTGATTGACAAAGCCACGGGTCGCCAAGACCGACTCGACCACCGGCAGCATCTCTCGCAAACATGTGTAGCATTCCATCGCTGTGATCCTCTCCCATGCTCTACACTTTGGATTAGGTGCTGCCAGCGCGTGACATGCATCCCCCCCCTTGAGCGTAGCATACGGCGATCACGCCGTCACTTCGTAGCGCTACGGGATGCCAAATGGGCTTTTTGCGGCTATAATGACGCATTTTCACAAGGCCGGATGGCATTAGGAAGCGCTAGAATCCGTTGAGTAGCGCGCTCTGCGGTCTGCTCCGTAGTTGTACGGAGGTTGCAGGTTGAGCCAAGGTTTCAGGGCGCGGGTTTTAGCCTGGTTGCGTCACCTTGAAGGTAGTGAGTCCTATAATGCGACCTGCCCATGGCTTGTTGTTGCTGCCGATGGTGGTCTATGTCCTAATTGCGGTCGTCTGGTACACGCAACGGATCAACCCCATCACAGGTGACGAGCCGCACTATCTGCTGAGCGCCGATTCGCTCTGGCGCGACGGTGACGTGCAGGTGATCAATAATCACCAGCTTGACACGCCGGTTTTACGCGAATTGCCCCCCGGCGCGGTGTTCACCACGACCCACTCCCGGAATGGCTACAGTCTGCACGGGCTTGGGCTACCGTTGCTGCTGGTGCCGGCGTATGCGGTTGCCGGGGTGTTGGGGGCGAAGGTGTGGCTGGCGCTGCTCAATGGCCTGATCCCGCTGGTGTTCTACCGCTTGGCCCGCCCGTTGCTCGGCAATGCGCTTTGGGCGATTGCCGTGGCGGTGATGCTGGGCTTGGGGCAGCCCTGCATCACCGCCAGTAGCCAAATCTACCCTGATCTGTTGGCGGGGCTGTTGATCCTGACCTTGGTGGCCGACTGGCGGGAATGTGGGGCGACACCGCCCAGGGCAGGACAGGTGCTCCTCAGCGGTCTACTGCTGGCCCTGTTGCCCTGGTTGCACCTCAAGCTTGCACTGCCAGCAATCATTCTGGGTGGCTTCATGGCGGGCCGGTATTGGCGCATGGGTGGGCATGGTCGCATGCTAGCGTGGCGGCTGAGCCTGTTGCTTGCCAGCTCGCTGAGCGGCCTCGGTGCATATCAGGCGTTCGCCTTCGGCTCCGTGCTGGGGCCGTATCAAGCTGGCGATGCGACTACCGATGGGCAGTACATCGGCATGGTCATGCTGGGCCTCCACATTGACCGGCTCCAGGGGCTGTTCTTCCAAGGGCCGATCTACTTGTTGGGGGTCTTTGGGCTGGCGAGTTTTTTTACTAAGGATTGGCCCTTGGCGCGGCTGACTGGGTTGCTCTACCTGGCTGTGATGCTGCCCAACGCGATGCACACGAACTGGTACGGTGGCATGTCGTTTGCCGGACGTTTTCACTGGACGGGTGCGCTACTGTGGAGTCTGCCGCTCGTGGCGGCGTTGCGGCAGTTGCGCGCTGGTGGTCACACGAGAGTCGCGGTCGGCCTCTTGGTTGGCGCAGGCTTGCTCCAACTCATCGTGCTTGCCAAGGTGCTCATCCCGAATGGGAATCTGTACAACCTGCCGTTGGACGAGGTGAGCGCTTGGACGGTGAGCAATCCTTACGCCGACTTCCTCGCGCTGGCACCGTGGCAGCGGGCGCTGTTCCTGCCGTCGTTCCATACGGTCAACACCTACCTGCTAGCCCCGGTGAATTGGGTTGCCTGTGGGGTACTGGTTGGGCTGTTGGTGGCGGGTTGGGCGGGCGTAAGGAAGGATTGCAGATTGTAGATTTACCGCAGTAGGATGCGGTGCGTTTGTCCAGACGTTACCGTTTAGCGATCTGATGCAAAGCCGCAAGGGGCGTAGCGATCGCACGCAAAGCTGCAAAGCCGCAAAGAGCATGGGGCAGGTTCAGCTTACAGTTCGTAGTAGGGGCTTTAGCCCCGTGCAAGGCTTGCTATAGCAAGCCTATTGGAGTTGTTGCGTGGAGTCAAGGCTTCAGCCGGAGAGGGCCGCCTAAAGGCTCGACTCCTTTTCACAACCTGTGTAGGATTGCTATAACGCGGCTGAAGCCGCTACTACGAACCGTACAGACAGTAAAGCTCATTTGAAACATGCCCTAGACAAAGTTCGCGGCTACCTTGCAGCTTGGGCAAGCGCACCGCGTCCTGTTGCGGCAAAGCTGCATTGTAGATTGCAGATTTACCGCAACAGGACGCGGTATATTTGCTTAGGGAAGTGG
This sequence comes from uncultured Oscillochloris sp., assembly GCA_903877345.1. Lineage (GTDB taxonomy): Bacteria > Chloroflexota > Chloroflexia > Chloroflexales > Chloroflexaceae > CAIWXH01. Next base: position 2,857 of record CAIRDL010001101.1, read on the forward strand.
AAGATTTAAACCATCCCGTCTGATCCGTGCTGCGTGATCCGTAATCGGTCAGGGTGCGGCCCGATCACGGATCACGCAACACGGATCATTTGTACGACCTGGATGCTTGAAATTTTCCGCGTCCCTTAAACTATAAAGCTGATCTGAACCTTGCCTTAAGCCAAAGTTCAGACTGATCCGTGAGGCGTAATCCGTGACTGATCACGCCTCACGGACCTCCGACCCCCGATTCCCGATCCCCCTTCCTCCATCCCCCAACACAACGGGGGCGTAGCCACTTAGACTACGCCCCCGCTGTGTGGTTGGTCGGACTACAAACCGTTTACGCGCCGTTGACCTCGTGAACGCCAATCTGTGGCAGGAGGCCGCGCACCGTCTCGACCAACTCGTCCATGAAAAAGGGCTTACTCAAATAAGCGCTGACCTTGCGGGCACGCGCTTCGCGGCGCACCTCAACCGAGTCGTACGCAGTGACAAGGACAGTTGGGGCGGTGCTCCCGCGTTCAGTGAGCGTTTCGACCAACTTGAGGCCCGTCATCCCGCGCAAGTTGTAATCGGTGAGCAACAAATCGAAGGGTTGCTGCTCCCAGAGTTCCAGGCCCTCCTCAGCGCTGAGCACCGTGACGAACTCGTAGGGGACGCCAAGCTCGCCGAGGGCCAGTTCAATGACTCGGCCAATATGGTTGTCATCTTCGACCAAGAGGATCCGCAACCGTTGTTCGCTGCCTGTCATAGCCGTCTCCACGTGGGAACCGCTGCTTCCGTATAGACTGGAGTCAGAGGAAAAATGAGTCGCAGAGCAGACGGATAGCATTTTTTGTATCAAGGCACTCGCAGAGCAGGGTAGGATTTTATCCTACCATACCGTGTGAAGCAGAGCAAGTAAGAAGATCGTCAACTAGGGCTACATCAATGTCATCAGATGCGGGCGTTCCGTGGCTTTAGCGCCCAGTTACGGCCATTAGCGCAGCGAAAAGCACACAGCACGCAAGAAGGCCGAGCATACTCAGGAGCAGTGGGTAGAGGAACACGGCCAAGGTAGCGCGTAAACTGTCGAAGCGGTGAACCACGGCGGTTGCCGCGATGAGGATGGTTAAGCCCCAGACCCACGCGACCAAACCGAGGGTGCTGCCGATGCCTGGGATGAAAGCCAGGGCATCGAGGGCGTGAGGCGCAACGGCGAGGGAGCCGAGGCCGACCATTTGCTGGAGGTGCCCTTGACCGCCCAGTTGGCGTGCCGTGAGGTGGATGACCGCCACAGTGAGCAGCATCCCTGCCAAATAGCTGATTGGCGTGCTCACAACCGTTGCGAGGAGTTGAAAGCCTTGGCCCACCGGACGCGGCAACGGGGTTGGTAACGTCAATAACATTTCAAACAGCGTAAAAAACGGAGCCTCATTCGCATTGATCAGCCGAATCAGCGTCTGATCTGGATTATTGGAGGTCAAGACCACCTGTTTGAATTGCTGATCAAACTGTTCGCGGGCCGTCTGGATCGCCTGAGCGGGGGTCGCCGTCTGGATCAAGGTACTAACCCCGTTGGCGGTACCGACTAAGAGGCCAACAAAGAGGATCAGCATGAAACCACGACGCACCGCATCGGGAGCCTCGCGCAGACCACGCATAACATTCTGGTTGAGGGTCAAAGCCCCGTTGAACAACTCCATCATCGCCCGCTCCCCCCGCCCACACTTCTGAGGGCGCTTACAAGCATGAAGGCAAAACAGCAATAGAGAACCAGCAGCAACAGGGTAAGCAGGAGCGGGCCGAGGGTGACGGCCCAAAACGAGCGCCACGGCGACAGCCCGTGGGCCTCGCGCACCGCGACATACGTGCCGAAGAGGGCGAGGAGGGCCGAAGCGAGGAAGAGGGTGCCGGGAAGCATCTCGGCGTAAGGGACGATTTGCACAAGGCCGAGCAGGCTTGCCCCGGAGGCGACGGCAGTGCAGGCGAGGGTTTGGCCAAAACGAGCAGAGCCGCCGAAAGCGCGGGCCAAGCCATGCACGACGGTGCCGGTAAGCAGCCAGCCAAGCAGGGCAAGGAACGGGGCCGTGACCACACCGAGCAAGCTGGATTGGGGGCTGGGGGTCAGGCTGAACGAGTTTAGGCGGGTGAAGACTTGCTCAAAATCAGCGGCAAAGGTTGGTAAACTTGCGGTCGTCTCGGCATACCACGGCATCGCCTTTAGACTCTGGTGGATCGTTGCGCTTACCAATCGGGGGTCAGGTTGGGTCAAAGACTCGCCGAGGTTGCCGAGCAGGGCGGCGACCGTCACGAGCAAGGACACCAAGGTGACGAGGGCGGCACCGCGAGCAACGCCGCCGGGGGCATCGCGTTGCGCCTGAAAAGCCCGTTGGTCGAGAAAGAGCCCGCCGAGGCCCAGGCGGAGGAGGGTCATGAGGGCAGCCATGCAAGATCCTCCTAGCAGAGGCGGGAACACGGGCGCCATTCTACCACAGGCACGACGGGCATTCTTGGGGCAGGCCAGAAGGCCCAGGGCTGATGCAAAGTCCGTTGTCGCACCAACCCCACCGTCCGCCGGGAGGCTAATTCGTCTGGCAACGAAGGTTTCTTGCAAACGTGCTGGCTTCGACAAGCTCAGCCAACGGACGCGAAGCTACCGGATCTCGTTCTTCCTATTCATCAGCCCCACGGCGAGCGACTTTGCAACCGCCATGCCAACCCGGCCCGCATCCTTGACAAGGTTCGCACAGGAGTGTTATAGTACCGTCCAATATCCAAACTTGGTTTAAACTTTTGGCGCACGCTGCGTCACCCTGTGGCCCTCGCTGTTAAGCACGGCCTTCCGGCCCGATTTCTTCCGCGCCCCCTTGTGGGGGGCGTTTGGGCATTCGCCTCACGGCGACCAGACTGCGAGAATGGCGCTCGCCCCAACCTCAGTTCTCTGAGGCATGGCGAGCGCCTTTCTGTTTAGGTCAGTAGTTTGCTTACTAGGGCCAAGAGGTTTGGCGGTTCGCCTGGGTCTTCCGACCGAAAGACCGTTCCCTCCCGGCTTTGGGCTAAAGCCTGCTGAGGCAGGCGCTTTCCCCAGGGCGCAAGCGCCTGGGTTTCTGCGGCTAAAGGGGGTTTTTTATGAATCTGCCCGCGCCCACACCCACCAGTCTCTATGACCCCCGCTTTGAGCACGACGCCTGCGGGATCGGTTTCGTCGCCCGTATTGACGGTCGCCCGGCCCATGCTATTCTGGCGATGGCGCTTGAAGCGCTGTGCAACCTTGAACATCGCGGCGCCGTTGCCGATGATGCGAAGACCGGCGACGGCGCTGGTGTTCTGACCCAGTTACCTCGTAACCTCCTTATGCGTGAGTTGCAGGCCCAGGGCGTTTCCGCCAACCCCGCCGATCTCGCCCTCGGCATGTTTTTCCTCCCCGTCGCCGAAGCCGCACTCCGCGCATCGTGTACCATCGTCGCCCAGGCGTTTCGTGAGCGCGGTATCACGCTCTTGGCCTGGCGCGACGTACCAGTGAATGTTGAAGCCCTCGGCGAGCGCGCCCGCACTGCGATGCCCCACATCCGCCAGGCCATCCTCGCCCGCCCCGCCGGGCTTACCGATGAGGCGTTCGAGCGCACCCTCTACCTCGCCCGTAAGGCGATGGAACAGTCGTTCACTGCCCAAAATCTCACCGCCTACGTGCCCTCCCTCTCCGCCCGCACCGTCGTTTACAAGGGTCTGCTGCTCGGCACCAATCTTGCCGATTTCTACACTGACCTGCGCGACCCCGAGTATCTGACGGCCCTGACGGTTTACCACCAGCGCTACTCAACCAATACTTTCCCTACGTGGGAGCGCGCCCAGCCTTTCCGCTTGCTTTCGCATAATGGCGAGATTAATACGGTGCAGGGCAACGCCAATTGGATGCGTGCCCGCCACAGTGTGCTCGATCTGCCTGCGGATTTCCTCGGCGATGTGGTTGATGGCCCCGCCGCCCTCTTCCCCGTGCTTGACGAACGCGGCTCCGACTCGACGATGCTGGACAACGCCCTTGAGTTGCTGGTGATGACCGGGCGCGATGTTCGCCACGCTATGACGATGCTTGTCCCCGAGGCGTGGGAGAAGATTACCGATCTGAGTCCGGCCCTGCGCGCTTTTTACCAGTACCACGCTTGTCTCGTTGAGCCGTGGGATGGCCCCGCCGCCCTCACGTTCTCCGATGGGCGCGTTGTTGGTACCGCCCTCGACCGCAACGGTCTGCGTCCCGCCCGCTTTATCGTTACCGATGATGGCCTCGTCATCTCCGGCTCCGAGGTCGGCGCGGTGACGATTGACGAGTCCCGCATCGTGCGGAAGGGTAAGCTTGGCCCCGGCCAGATGATCGCGGTGGATACCGCCACCGGCCAGTTCTTCACCAATGCAGAGGTCAAAGCCTACCTCGCGGGCCTCCAACCCTTCGAGACGTGGGTCGGCCAGCACATGCAAAGTTTGCAGGATCGCGGCCCAGGCACGCATCTGAACGGGTCTGATGCTGCCCTGTCAACGCTCAACCTTCAGTCTTTGCAGCTGGCCTTTGGCTATACCAGCGAGGATCTGGCGGTGGTGATGAAGCCGATGGGCCTCACCGGGCACGAGCCGGTCGGCTCGATGGGCGACGATACGCCCACCGCCGTGCTCTCGCAGCTTGCCTTGGGCCGCCCGCTCTTCCACTTTTTCAAACAACGCTTTGCTGAAGTGACCAACCCGCCGATTGACTCGCTGCGCGAGGATCTGGTGATGTCGCTGAGCGGGGCGGTCGGACGACGGCGCAATATTCTCGCCCAGACGCCCGAACACGCCCATTTAATCCAGATCAAGTCGCCCGTGCTGACGGACGCCCAGTTGGCCGCCCTGCGCGCCAATGGCGATCCGCTGGTCGCCGTTGCTACCGTCAAGGCCCTTGCGCCCGTCGGCCAAAGCCTGTTGGCAGCGCTCGACACCTTGCGCGCTGCCGCCGAAGCTGCCGTGCGCGCCGGTGCTGCTGTGCTTGTGGTGAGTGATAAGGGTGTGGACGCCGCCCACGCGCCCATTCCGGCCCTCTTGGCGGTCAGCGCGGTGCATCATCACCTCATCCGCGCGGGGCTGCGAACCCTCTGCTCGCTGCTCGCCGAGACGGGCGAAGTGCGTGAGGTGCATCACTTGGCGTGTCTGGTTGGCTACGGGGCCGAGGCGCTTAACCCCTATTTGGCCTTGGCGAGTGTCCGCAAGCTCGCCATTGAGCGGGAAGCCATCAAGCATACGGGCACGAACGGCACCAGCGCGAAGGGACACGGCGACCCGCAAATGCTGGCTTTGGCTGATGCGGCTGAGCGCTCTTTCATCCAAGCGCTCGAAAAAGGGCTGCTGAAGACCATGTCGAAGATGGGCATTTCGACACTCGACAGCTACTGCGGGGCGCAGATTTTCGAGATTGTCGGCTTGGCGCAACCCTTGGTTGATGCTTGCTTCACCGGCACGCCCACGCGCATCGGCGGCATTAGCTTCCCCAAGATCGAACAAGACATGCGCGCCCGCCACGCCCGCGCTTTCGGTCTGCCCGTCCCAACCTTGTCGCACCCCGGTTTTTACAAGTTTAAGCGCGACGGCGAACAGCACGCCTTCAGCCCCAGTGTCATTCAAGCGCTCCACAAAGCTACCCACAGCCCCCAAGCGCTGACGGGCGACAGCCAAGGCCCAGGCGTCAGCGACGAAGGGTACGCCACCTACCGCGCCTACGCCGATCTTGTCAATGGGCGCACCCCGGTCGAGCCACGCGACCTGCTCACTTTCATCCCTGTTGGCCCTGCCGTGCCGCTTGACGAGGTTGAGCCGATTGAGGCCATTGTCAAGCGCTTCAGCACGGCTGCGATGAGCCACGGCTCCACCAGTATCGAGTCGCACGAGACGCTTTCGATTGCGATGAACCGCTTGGGCGGGATGGCGAACAGCGGCGAGGGCGGCGAAGACCACGCCCGCTATAAGGACGAGCGCAACAGTCGGATCAAGCAGGTGGCCTCGGGGCGTTTCGGCGTGACCCCGGCGTACCTCGCCAGTGCCACCGAGTTGCAGATCAAGATGGCTCAAGGCGCGAAGCCCGGTGAAGGCGGTCAACTCCCCGGCCACAAAGTCAATGAGGAGATTGCCCGCATCCGCCACACCATCCCCGGCGTGGCCCTGATTTCGCCGCCGCCGCACCACGACATTTACAGCATCGAAGATTTGGCCCAACTGATCTACGACCTCAAGCAAGTCAACCCGACCGCCCGCGTTAGCGTGAAACTGGTGGCGACGGCGGGCGTGGGTACGATCGCTGCGGGCGTCGCCAAAGGTTACGCCGACACCATTCTCATCAGCGGTTACAACGGCGGCACCGGCGCCGCGCCGCTCAGCAGCATCAAGAATGGCGGCATTCCCTGGGAGTTGGGGCTTGCCGAGACGCAACAGACCTTGGTGCTAAACGGGTTGCGCGGGCGCGTGCGCGTGCGTGCCGACGGTGGTCTCAAGACCGGGCGCGATGTGCTAGTCGCCGCGCTGCTCGGGGCGGACGAATACTCATTCGGCACAGCGGCCCTCGTCGCCGAAGGCTGCATCATGGCGCGGGCCTGCCACAACAACACTTGTCCCGTGGGCATTGCCACCCAGCGCCTTGACCTGCGCGCCAAGTTCCACGGCAAGCCGGAGATGGTGATGGCCTTCTTCCGCTATATGGCGCAGGAAGTGCGGGAACTGTTGGCGAGCCTGGGCTTGCGTTCGTTGGAGGAAGCGGTGGGGCGCAGCGACTTGTTGCGCCAGCGTCAGCTTGGGCAG
>CAIRDL010001102.1 GCA_903877345.1 uncultured Oscillochloris sp.
GGCAAAAATGGTACCAAAGGCCGACGAGAACGAGACTGCGCCGTTATGCTTGAGCAGGTAGCCACGGTAGGCATCACCCAACTTCGCTGGCACGATGCAATTGGCGAACCACGAGAGGTAGATGTACTCCATCAAGGCCAGCGGCGAAGCCCAACTCTTCCGGCCCGCCTCAACCGGCACGCCCGCATTGTGGAGCAGCAGCCGCCAGCGCAGCGCCCGCATGGGGAAGGTCAGGTAGAAGACACTCAGCCCAAGGAGCAGCAGCCAAGGATTGACGCGGCGAATGTACTGCCACGTCAGGGCGAGATCAATGTTGAGGCCGCGCAAGGCGAAGATAACGATGGCCAGGGCAATGCCGAACGAAACCAAGGTGCGCGGGCTACGCAGACGTTCCCAAAGGGCAAAACCGCCCTGCTCGACCTCGCCTTCGGAAGCAGCCTCGCCCGCGACGCTAGGCTCAGGCGTGGGCTGCCCCTTGGTGTCATCTCTCAGCATCCAGCGGTAGCCTTCCCCATACAGTGTAGGTAGTAGACGGTCATACTGTGAGCCAACGAAGCATTGTTCCGCATCCTGATGCTGAGATGCTTTGCTGCACGCGGCGTGAGCACCTTCTTAGGCCAGCCTGCCGAGAATCTGGCCTAGTTTTGCTCCAGACTGAGGCCCCCGCTAGTATACACTATCCGCTCCGCAAGCCCCGGCAGGCGACTGAAGGCGTGCCTGCGGAGCCTCCGGTTGGGCGGGCGGTCAGCGGTCTCGGTGCTGTGACTTCAGCCGGTAGAGACGCGGCGGGCTTTCACACAAGGGTTTCTGATAGTAGAGACGCAAGATCTTGCGTCTCTACGGATCCGCCCCTGCCCCAAAAAACCGCGATCCGAACAGCCTTTCCGCACCCAGAACACAGGCTTCACTCCCACACATTCCCCGCCATATCCAGCGCACCGTACGGACTAGCCCCAGTTGGGTACGTGCCGACAGGTGTGGTTTTGTTCAAGTCTGACTCACTGCTATTGGCGCGTTTCGCATCCCAGATATCTACGCGCTCTTGAAGAAGCGCACCAACTCACGTACATGGTCGAGCACCTGCCCATCAGCGCTGATCTGCGCTACCGCCTGCTCCGCTTCGCGTGCCAGACGGCTATGCTCCGCCGCGTTCGTCGCCCGGAGTTCATCGTGAACCAGCCGCAACCGCTCCAAGCTCTGGCGCAGTTCGCGTAGATCCGCGCCATGCCGCGCCGCCAGCGAACCAGACTCTTCCGGGTCGAGCGCCCGCTCCAGACGCGCCAACCGCTCCGTCACCGCCTGTAAGTCTGCCCGTAGCGTCACCACATCCTCGCGGGGGACGAGCAATGTCTGCCCGATGGCCCGCAGCCGGTCGCTGACGTAGTGATAGCCCGCCACCGCCGGACGCAACCCGGTCAGCAGCAGCGCTACCACCGCCCCCACGTAACCGATGGCGCTCACCCCGGCAGCGGCCAGCCCATACAGCGCCGCCGCCGAGACCAGATGCAGCCCAAGGGCCAGCAGCAGCGACCAGTTCACCCAGCGTTGCGCGTAGGCCACCTGTGTTCCGTCTACACTAATCCCGCGCTGCCGCGACTCCGCCGCCGCAACCACGACCCGCCGTGCCCCAAAGTGAAGATTCCAGGGAATGGTCACAACTACCAGCAACCACCAAAATCCAACCAGGCCGATGATCCAGTCCACCA
>CAIRDL010001103.1 GCA_903877345.1 uncultured Oscillochloris sp.
CATGGTTTCGTCCCGAAGGTGTATCGGTCTCCTCAGCAGGCGCAAAGGCACATATACCAAGGGCGGCGTTTGGGGGTTCATTCGGCTCCTTACGACTGGCGCTAAGCACTGGCTAGATACTTCTGCATAGACATGCTTAGAATAGTCGAAAGCGGCAGCTTTTTCTAGAGTGCCGACGGTACTTTCACCCTGTTTGCGCCTAATACTTTTGGGTATGTGGGCCTGCTACAGTGCGGTTGTGCGGCCTGGGAGTGTCATCACCCGGGGCGAGACGCTCTTGCTCGTACGGTTGGTCTCATCGGCAACACGACCTTCGGGGGCGGCGAGAACGAGAGGCGGCGTGGCACCGTCCCCTCGCGTCCTCGCCGCCCCTCGCTGACCATGCCTACGCGACGATGTAGAACTGAAGCTCCGGGCCTTCCACACAGCCGGTCTGCGCGACAGCAGCGGTGGTCGGCGCACGGTAGGTCAGAGTCGTGACGAGCACGAAACAGGCCGGAAACGTCGGGGCCAGTTGACCGTTGAGCGCCTCGTAGGTCACGGTGACGACCAGCTTGTACGCCTTGGTCGGCGCATCGGCGTTGAGCGTGACGGTGTGGGCCGGAATAGTCACCCAGGTCGCATAGTCCACCACGCTAGATGGTCATCAGGCATACGGTGTGTCTACGGAAGCCCTACGGGGCGAACCGGCTCCGCACCGCTACGGAAGCGTTCGTAGTGCGGTACCAAGCGGTTCTGTGGGCTGAAGCGACCGGCACAGGTACGGGCTGTTTGGGCGAGTCATGGTGCCGATGCTACCGCGTGGGCTACGCGATGCCCGTGTTGCAGCGCGTGACGCAGGTGCCGGTGACGCGGGTGTTGCCCGACCGGGCGGGACACTCCCAGGGAGTCGCGCCACGCTATCAACCCAACCGATCTGAACGGAACGTTCACGAGCGCTGAGGCATGGGGATGCATCAGCGCTGGCGGGTTCTTCTTGCAGATTTCCCGACGTGAGGGCGTGGCGCGACTTCCTGACAATCATCGCCCCGCCGCAGCGCTGAGCCATCAGCGGCGAGGCTGTTCGAGCAGGTTCAACAGCTCCATCAGCTTGTGCTTGCGCCCGTGCTTTGTGCGGAGACTCTGGAGATAACTGGCCCACACCTCGGGCTGCCCCGCCGCCTGATAGGCCGCCCGTGCCCGTCGCAGCCACTCAACTGCCGAATCGTAATGTTTCGCGTCGCCCGGATTGATAATCCCTTCAGCGCCGACGGTGGACATCCTGATCACCCAGTCGGGATGCGTCGTGGTCGCGGCGTCCATGACGCGGGCGAGGTCGGCACCGGCGGAGTGCGTACCCAGCGCCGCAATCGCGTCGTCAATCAGCCCCTCGTGGAGGAAGATGTCAATGCGACCAGAGATCATCCAACTGGTGCTTGTGCGTAGCGCTGCGAGCAGCCGCCCGCGCAGGTCCGGCCAGTGCTCACTGGCAAGCTCGGCCAAACGCCGGTAGAGGCCCAGATCTGGCGCGATCCGCAGCGCATCCTCGCCGGCACGCAGGGCCAGGTCAATCCGCCCCTGGCCCGCCGCCAGGTCAACCAGCCATGTGCCGAGATGCGCCCGCTCCTGCTCGTGAGCATAGCCGCGAGGGTCGCTCGCCGATACGATCTTTGGCAGATCCAGCCCATATGCACCGATGGTCAGGGCGTTGGTGGGATCGCCACGGTCGCGGAGCCCCTGGGCGAGCGCCAGGGCTTCGTCCACCGTGCGGAAGTGTTGCCGCCCAAGCTCCACCGCCTCGCTACCCCGGTCTAAGCGCACGAGCAGCAGCGCCTGATCACGGTACATACCCGCAGCCGCTGCCAGATTCAGTGCCTCGTTGATCTGCCCACTGCGCTCCAGAATCCGCAGGCGGATGGCGATGAGCGCAGAGTCGTGCGTACCTGTTGGCTGCGTGCCGGGCAGCGCTTCGCCAAGGATCGCCGCATCAACCCACGGCGCACTCCAGCCCTCTTCGGCGGCCTGAAGCGCAAGGTTCAGCCCTTCGCAGCCATAGTCATCGGCTGTGGCAGCCCACGCCGCCAGACGCTCGCGCCAGCGGACACGCTCCGCCTTCTTAGGATTGGCCGCGAGCAGTGCCTCGGCCCATAGCTCGCCCAGATCATCAAAAAAGCAGCCCAGTTCGCCGTCCGAATCGTCGAAATCAATCCAGCGTTCGCTGTAATCGTCGGTCAGCACCTCCAGCAACAGCAGGGCGTTCTGGGCATTGCCGCCGTCGAGGAAGCTGCGGATCTGCGCGACCAGTGGCCGCAGATCCGCGAGGATGCTTTCATAGGCCATATA
>CAIRDL010001104.1 GCA_903877345.1 uncultured Oscillochloris sp.
CCCCCCCCCCCCCCCCCCCCCCCCCCCCAGGGGTCAGGGGTCAGACAATCAACCTGGAACCTGGAACCTGAAACCTGCCCCCCTGCCCCCTTGTCTAGGGCAACAACTGTTCAATCAGAGCCACCAACGCCTTCAGGCTAACCGGCTTGGCCATGTACGCACTCGCGCCCGCCACCAAACAGCGCTCCCGATCCCCGGTCATCGCCAAGGCGGTCAGCGCAATAATCGGCGTCGCCGCCCCTTCAGGTTTGGCCCGCAAGCGCCGAATAGCCTCCAGCCCATCCAGATCGGGCATCTGAATGTCCATCAGGATGAGATCGGGCTGAAGTGCCGCCGCTTGCTCAAGGGCTTCGCGACCCGTGCGCGCCACCACGACCGCATAACCTTTATCCTGAAGATAGTTATACATGGATTCGAGGTTGATTTCACTATCATCAGCCACTAAGATCCGGCGTCCCGGCAGCGGCGGTGCAATCAGATAGCGGGTGAATTGATCCGCCGCACTTGGCGCAGGATCAACCATCAGCGCCGGATTCAGCGGATCAGTGCCTTTTTTTCGAGGCGGTACAGCGGGAAATTGCGCTTGCACCGCCTCGGCGTGCAACGAGCGATAGGGCAGCACAATGGTGAAACAGCTGCCCTGACCAACCTCACTCGTGACCGTCACCTCGCCGCCGTGCAGTTCAGCCAGACGACGCACCAGCATTAAGCCTAAGCCGGTGCCTTCGTGGAGGCGACTCAGGCTCGAGTCGAGTTGCTGGAAGGGCTGAAACAGTCGCGACAGATCCTGCGGGGCGATGCCAATGCCCGTATCTTGCACCGCAAAGCGGACGACCCCCGCCGCCGTGTCAGTCGTTACGACGAGGCTTACCTGACCGTGCGCGGGGGTGAATTTGACCGCGTTGCTCAACAGATTCACCAGCATCTGTTTCAGGCGCTTCGAGTCAACCTCCACATCGGCGAGTTGGTCATGTAAATGGAAAGCCAACGTAAGGGCTTTTTTGGTAGCTAAAACTTTTACGAACATTAGGCTGGATTGGCAGACGTTGGCGACCGCCACCCGTTCGATTTGGAGTTCCATCCGTCCGGCTTCCACTTTGGAAAGGTCGAGGATGTCATTGATCAGGCTGAGCAGGTGCCGCCCACTGACTTCAATATTGCGGAGCGCGTCACGTTGGCGTTGGGTGAGCAGACCACTGACCTGTTCTTGGAGCGCCTCGCTCAGGCCGAGAATCGCGTTGAGGGGCGTGCGAAGTTCGTGACTCATATTCGCCAGAAACTCATCTTTGGTGCGCGCCGCCCGGGCGAGTTCCAGATTAGCCTGGCGCAAGGTTGCGGCGACTTTCGTCTCCGCTGTAATGTCGCGCATCGTGGTCAGGAAATGCAATTCACCCCGGATGCCGAGGCCGAACACCCGTGCGCTTACCTCGCGGAGTTCGCCGTTGGCGTGGGTCAGCCGAAACTCTACGGCGGCAAACCGCTGATGCGTTTGCAGATGCTGCCGAACCAGCGTCCCCCAGTGCAGCATTTGCTCACTGGTGATCAGCCCCAACTCGGCGAGCGTGTGTCCGTCGAGTTGAGCGCTGGCATAGCCCGTCAGCAACGCAAACGCCCGGTTCATTTGCCTGACCCGCCCGGTATGGTCGAACAAAACAATCGCATCCGGCGACTCGGCCAAGAGCAGGCGGTTTTGTTCCTCGCTCTCGCGCAGCGCCATTTCGGCTTGCGCCCGTTCGGTATTGTCAAGCATCGTCGCCCGACTCATCAGGTAGTTGC
>CAIRDL010001105.1 GCA_903877345.1 uncultured Oscillochloris sp.
GTCAAGGCTTTAGCCGGCTGAAGCCTTGACTCCTCTTTGCGACTTGGATAGAACTGCTATCTACAATCTACAAGCTCACGCCGGGTAAACCCGCCCATCCTCAACCCGCAGACGCGTAATCGCCGTCAGAAAGTTCGTCTCAAAGGCGGACAGATCGGTCGCCGAGAGAAGCGTCTGCTGCCCTGGGCGCTGGATCGCTTCGAGCAAGTGGATGCGGCGCTGCGCGTCTAGCTCGCTCAACACATCGTCGAGCAGCAACACCGGCGCATCGCCCGCCCGTTGGCGCATAAAGGCCGCCTCGCCGAGTTTCAGCGCCAAGGCCACACTCCGCTGCTGCCCGCGTGAGCCATAACGCCCCAGGTTGATCGTCCCCACGGTAAAGGCCAAATCGTCGCGGTGCGGCCCCACCAGCGTCTGCCCGCGTGCCAACTCGTCGCGGCGCTGCGCCCGCAACGCTTGGCCCAGTCCCGTCGCCAACCCCCCCGCATCCACCACACCCAACAGATCGTGGCTCGGCAAATAGTCAATGGTCAACGGCGTGGTGCCGCCGCTAATCGCTTGGTAGAGCGGCCCGACCAGCGCGTTGAGTTCCGCCACGGCGCGCAGACGTTCAGCCAACAGGTAGCCACCCGTCGCACTCAACTCCTGATCCCAGAAGGCCAGTTCGTCGTCAACGCCCCGCAACGGTCGCCGCCGCTCACGCCAACCCCGCAACAAACTGTTGCGCTGTTGGGCGATTTTCTGGTATTGCGCTAGGGTGCGGACGTAGTGGGGATCAAGTTGGGAAAGGGTGATGTCGAGGTAGCGGCGGCGCTCAAGGGGTGGCCCATCAACTAAAATCAGATCAGCCGGGGTGAAAAGTACGACGCGCAGTTGACCCACTAAATCGAGAGCGCGGGCCGGGCGTTTGTCAATGCGTACCAGTTTGCTTGAAAGAGCGGTGAGTTGGCCGTCATCGTCGGTGCGGCGCTGCACCAACACCTCAAGGCGCACCTTACCCGGCAGACGATACACCTCGGCGGCGACGCGGGCGAAAGGCGGCACGCCCGCCTCGCCCACCGCGTCCCAGCGCACCAACTCGCGGTCGGCGCTTACGCGGGGCGAGCGCGTGGTGGCGAGAAAGAAAAGCGCCTCAAGGATGGTGGTTTTCCCGGCGGCATTCGGCCCGTAGAGCAGCGTGAGTTCAGGTGTGAGTCGCAGGTCGAGGCGCTGGTAATTGCGAAAGTCGCGCAGGCTCAGTTGGGTGACATTCATCCAGGGTCGTTACCCGGCGAGTTGAAGCGCCCGCAGCGCACTCAGATTCGCGCAGCCGCTACAGAACATCGCCACGCGCAACTCTTTGATGAAAGCGCCGAGTCCTTCGATCACCGCTTCGGCACCGCGTTCGTCAATTGCGCTGACCAGGGCCGGCTTGGCGGTACCGGCGAGATCGGCACCGAGGGCGATGGCCTTCGCCACATCAACGCCGCTACGCACCCCACCAGAGCCGATGAGCGTCACGGTGGGCAGGGCGGCGCGCACACTGCGGATGCACTCGCTGGTCGGCACGCCCCAATCGGCGAAAGCCCCCGCCACGCGGCGACCCTGGCTGTCATGCTGCCGAAAACGCTCAACCTCGCTCCAACTAGTGCCACCTGCGCCCGCCACATCAATCACCTGCACGCCGCAATCGTAGAGCCGCCGGGCGTCAGCGGCCCCGATGCCGTTGCCGACCTCCTTCACCACCACCGGCACCTCAAGGGCGCGAC
>CAIRDL010001106.1 GCA_903877345.1 uncultured Oscillochloris sp.
CTGGCCCGTCGCGATTGCTTGGCTATCGCCTGCGGAACCCGACATGGTGAAAAGCCCCAAGGCGTTGCTCGACCGCCTGACTGACGCGCTGGCCTACGCCGCGTAGCCAGCGCAGATGGATAAAGTCGAACTTAGCCGCCGTGCGTAGCTACTTGCCCCGCTCCTCAAGGGCGTAGCGCAGTCCCTCTTGGAGATTGGCGCGGGTCATGATGCGGCCCATATCGGCCCCGAGATGCACAATCGTCTGGGCCACTTCGGCGCTGATGCCGGTGAGAATGATCTGGGCACCCAACAACTGCACGGCCCGTGCCGCCCGCAATAGCGCATCAGCCACCTGGGTATCCACCAAACGCACGCCACTAATATCCAACAGCACCGTATCGGCCTGATACTGGGCGATACCCTCCAACAGCACTTCCATAATCTGTTGGGCGCGGGCGCTGTCAATCGCCCCGACGAGGGGCATCACCACCACATCGTCGGCCAAGGGAATAAGCGGCGTCGAGACCTCGCGCAGGGCGGCGCGCTGGGCGTCAATCACCTGCTCCTGAAGGGCCGCACGCTCCTCATCAGCCTCACGCTGGGCGCTCAGATCCCGGACAATCCCCGTAATGGCTCGGGTCTGCCCCTGGTCGTCACGGATCGTAAAGGCCGAAACCTGCCCAGGGAAAATCGTCCCGTCAGCCCGCAGGTAGTTCCAATCGCCCTGCCAGGAGCCCTGCATCAGCATCTGCTGAATCACCGGCCCAAGCAATTCCCGCTCCTCGGCGATAATCACCTCGTTCAAGCTCATGCCAAGCCCACCGTTGGGATAGGCGCTCATGTTTATCCAGGCAGTGTTGGCGTAGGTGATACGACCCTCAAGGTCGGAGACCACCACGCCATCAGGGGTTTTATCAACCGTCTGTTTAAAGACCTCTAGCTCCTGTTCATGCTGCTCAAGTTCGGCTATGCGGGCCTGAAGTGTGGCGACCTGGCGTTGCAGGGCGGTGATAGTTGGCTGTTCGGCGCTCATGCGGCCTCTCCCTAGTACGAAATGCGCTACGTTCTTACCACGAAGCTCACGAAGTTCACGAAGGCCGCATCGCTTTTTGCTGCCTCTGGCGAGAGTATAACACCCGGCGGGTGGGGATCGAAACCAGTTTCACCGCTGGGCCACCCTCGCCGAATGCGCCTAAGCATGCCCAAACAAAGAGAGGGCAGGCGATGGCTATTTGCTCATCTCCTACCCCCTGTCACCCATCTCTCAGCCAACTACCGCAGCATCTTAAGCACAACGCCCTCGAGCTCGTCACACTCGTTAATCAGCGCATTCACCACCGCGCCGAAATACCGATTGTCAATCAGGTCTAGCTCCGCGTTGTGCATGCACGAGTAGGTCGGCTTGCCGCCAATTTCCTCAATACACCAAAAGCCCAGTTTCCGCTCCGAGCTACGCTTCAGGAGCAACGTCGAGATATAGTGCGGCACATCTTCGAGCGAAGCGAACGCCAGCCCGCTTGGCACTGAGAATTCCAGGGTTGCATCATACTTAATGATGTAGAGCGTCTGACTCCGGCCTGAATCCATCGAAAAGCGCAAGATGGAGCGTCGGTCGTTCAAGTCTGCGATACGCCACCCCAGATTAGCACAGTATTTCTGGATGGTTGATCGGAAGCCGGCACCAGCAAAGAGTTGCGCGAGACCGCTCATGGGAGTCCTCCTCGACGTTGGGTGAACTGGGTACAGTCCTCAAAGTCTTGGCTCGACCTTTGGCGAAAGTCGAGCGCAGTAGAGGCCACAATAACAGGCACAGACATCTTTATCGGTCTACCTCATGGGTACGGACGGGCCAATGCAGCGCTTGTTGCTAACTCACCTCCATCCAGCGCGTCAAAGCGCACTATCGGTGGAGCCTACGCCCCGTAAGTGCCTACTCTACGTCGCTGCGCTCCATTATTTCACATCGGTGGGGCCTACGCAACCATTGGCACGCCCCGTAGCGCCAACGCCTAGCCAAAATCACCAAAAATTGCCCCAAATCAGTTGTGCAACCCATCCTCTTCTTAACCACGGTATTCCGCATCACCAAGCCAGAAAAGCCCATTTTAACCGAGAGTTGACAACCCTGTAGTGCAGTGCTATACTACGCGGGCTGGAACGAACGACCGTCTCACTCACCGAAAGGTTGAGGCAGACCAGACAAGTGGAGACC
>CAIRDL010001107.1 GCA_903877345.1 uncultured Oscillochloris sp.
CCCCCATCATGCCAATTACGCCCCCCATCATGCCAATTACGCCCCCCATCATGCCAATTACGCCCCCCATCATGCCAATCACGGCTGAGCAGAGCCTTACCGTAGGGGTACAAGCACGAAAGAGGCACCGCAAGCCAGGATGCTTGCGGTGCCTGTGGGTTGGGGCCTGTCCAATCGTTCGGGCGCGACCCCAACCGTATGGGGCTATGGGTGAACGCTTAAGGGATGAGCGGGCGGTGCTCTAGGGGCTACTGCTTCGCGGGTGAAGCGCTCTGACGCACGGGGCGTTCGCGCTCAGACTTCTTCTTCAGGCCAACAACATGGACGACGGGGGAGTCCGCCCCGTATTGGGCGATCACCTGGGACTTCGCGGCGAGGATGTTGGTGTGGAACACCCGCCCGGCCTCAATCGCCCGCTCACGTGCGACTTCATAGGCCCGCCGGGCGATGATCTCTTCCTCTTCCGCACAGGACAAGGCCATTTCGGACGCTTGCAGCGCATCGGTCGTGCAACTCGGATTCATGGGGCTGTAGTCGTTGAGGCTCTTCAGAGCCAAGAGAGAGACGCGGTCATCCGCCAGAACGGACGGAGCCACACGGTGGGTTGAGCCTGCGGTCATTGTAGGGTGGTTCCTTTCTGCGATGCTTGCTTGACTTCGTACCGATGCGCCCGCCTCAGTCCCTTACGCGAACCCTCACCCACTATACATGGAGATTCCGCAACGGTGAATAGGATCTTAGACCTATTCCGCACATAGGACTCTGGTAGTACCTGCGTCATAATGGGGGATGGGAGATCTTACTGATGCCAGGGCTATTGCAAAGTCGCTGGCTACCTCCACGCCGAGGCGCTGAAACGCCCGACTACGCTCGCCAAAGCATCCTGAAGCAGCGGTGTGGTCGCCGACCTCCGCCGTGCTGTCGCGGAGAACCAGCGTGCCGGGGCGAAGCACGTTTGAGGGTGCTTGCCGCCAGGTCAGGCGCGTGGGTGCTGGTTCCTTCTGTAGGCGAACTGGTGCGTGTTCGTAGCTGAAGCGTAAAGCGCACCCAGAGGGGAAGCCCTCACCACTGCATAGCTGCTCGTCTTTTTCACGGGGATTTCGTCGCGCTATCCTCGTGCATTGCGCCTTGCCCTATGCTACACTTCGCGTCAGCATGCCCAAGGCCCATACCGGGCTGCGCACGTTTCTCCGAATCTTCCGGGGCGTGCATAAAGCGTATCTCGCCTGCTACCTCGCGGTCTATGAAGCCATGCGCAACGCCAAACGGATCACCCCTGCCATTGTCCAGCGGTTCTGCTTTGGAACGCGCTCGCACACAAGCTATACATGAGCGTCGTCTGCCCTGTAGGGATTGCCCCTGCGAACTGCGTAGGGCTACGTCAAAGTCACGCGCCGGGAGGCTAAAGCCTCCGGCTACGGGTACGAAGCTCACCTTCGCGGGCTAATCGAGCCTGCTTTAGCAGGCTTCGTAAACGTAGCCGAGGGCTTCAGCCTCACGGCGAACGACTTTGACGTAGCCCCTGCGAACTGCGTACCTTGCGCTCCAACGCGAGGAAAAGGAGTACTATTGAGCCTTAGGGAAGCGGATCTTTTTAACTGTGCCGTCGTGATCCGTACTGCGTGATCCGTGATCGGTCAGGGCGCGGCCCAGTTACGGATCAGGCATCACGGATCAATTTGGACTTTAGATTGTAGATTGCCGCAACAATCTACAATCCCAAAATCCGCCTCACCAGCGCCCGCTCCTCCGCCCCGATGCCGCCAACAGCCCAAAGGGTGCCGCCGTAAACCAACGGTGCCACCAACGCCGCCGCGACACTCCCCGGCCAGTCGGGCAGCAGCGCCTTCACGCCCACCATCGCCCCGCCCAACGCCAGCGCCCCCAGCGCCGGACGCCAACTCAGCGCGAGAAGCGGCGGGGGCAGCCCTTCGCGCCGCAGCAACGGGCGAAAGACGAGATAGAGCACCACCTCAGAAAGCACGGTGATGCCCGCCGCTGCGTACAAACCCCACACGGGCTGCCCAAAGTACAAACTCGCCATCGGCACCGCGAGCAGGTTGGCCCCCAAGTTAAAAGCCGCCCCCAGCACAAAGGCCCGCGTAATGGCCCGCTGACGGTCGAGCGCGATCAGCGCATACTGAAGCAGTCCGTTCACGAAACTCAGCGGCAGGAACCATGCCAGGATCGCTAGCACCACCACCGACGGCTGGTAAGCTTGGAACTGCGCCCGCGTGAAGAGCTGGATCAGGTCGTGAGCCAGCACCGCCAAGCCCATTGCCAAGGGAAAAGCCAGGGTCAACAGGATTTGGAGCGTGCGGTTCTGCGCCGCCGCAAAGCCAGCCCGGTCGCCGCCGGCCCGCCGCGCCAACAGCGGAAAGACGGCGAAGGTGACGGCGGGCGGCACAATCATGGCGATGTTGAGCAGTTGGTAGGGGCGCGTGTATTGGGCGACCAACAGCGTGGCCGTTGCGCCGCCAAAGGCCCGCACCACGAAGACATCAAAGCGGAAAAAGACCGCGCTCAGCAGGTTGTTGAGCATCAGTGGTAGCGCGACCGGCACCAAGGCGCGCAACGCTGCCCAGTCAAAACGCACACGCGGCGCGAAGAAGTGCCGCCGTTGCAGCCCAAAGAACAGCCCCGCCGTCACTGTGCTAACCGCAACCGCCGCCCACGCCAGCCCAACAATGCTTGGCGCAAACATAATCACCGCGAGCCGCGCCAGAAAGTTGAGCGTCGCTGTGACCAATTCCAGCATGGCGGGGATTTCCATGCGCTCGCTGGCGTTGTACAACGCCGTCACCGCACCAGAGTACGCGCCCGGCACCAGGGTCAGAAGCAGCACAAAGACGGCGCTAGCTCCCGCAGGCGACAGTGGCTGCCCCAACAGCCGGTAGACGCCCGCGACGAGCAGCGCCACCGGCAGCGCCCCGCCCAACACCAACAGCAACCGCAGCCCCAGCGTCACGCCAAAGAGCCGTTGCGCCGCCTCTGGGTCACGGGCGACCTCGCGGGTGAGCAGCACGCCCAGCCCAAACTCGGTAAAAATCACGAGATACTGACCCACGAGGAGCGCCGCAAAGTCGTAGTCGCCCAACACTCCGGCGGCAAGGGTGCCCGCCAGGATGAAGAGCACCACCATGTCGAGCGCCTTGACCACTAGGCGCAGGGCGAACGTGACCGCGCTATTCTTGAAAATGCGGCGTACCGCGTTGGTCGGGTCGTCCCGGTAGTTGCGCCGCCAGAGTACAGCGGCAATGCCAGCCAGAACCAGGGTCGCGAGCAGGGCCGCCGTTAGCCAAACAAGGCGCATGGAAAGACAACTTCCTGGAAATGCTGCGTCAAACCAACTTGACGCAATACCGCAAAAGGCACGCTGTCACGCTGAGCGCAGCGAAGCGTCCCGGTCGGGATTCTTCGCTGCGCTCAGAATGACAAGACGCCTCACAGCGTTACTTTTGCTCTATTGCAACTTGACCATTGGTGTGGTTCGTAGGTTCAGTTTTACCATTGAAACCTGTCCCCATGCGCTTTGCGGCTTTGCGGCTTTGCGTGAGATCGCTAAACCG
>CAIRDL010001108.1 GCA_903877345.1 uncultured Oscillochloris sp.
ATGTATCGTAGGCTCCAATGTCCCGATGGTCATAGCACCCACACTGGTCACGGTTGCGACAGTGCTTGAGCGGGCGTTGCTTATGCGGCCAGAGTTCGTCAATGAGCGCCTGGTCAACGCAGGCACCCCGGCGAATCGGCGGAATTGCAGCGAAGTCCTCCGCACAGCTGTAGAGGCTAATGCCCTGGGCGGTAGCGCTTGCGGCAAGCTCGCGGGCCAAGTCGAGCTTCTCGGCCTGAGGCGGATCATACGGTCGCAGTTCGGTCGGCAGCTTGCTGGTGTTGCGTGCAACCTTGTCATAGCTATCAAGGAAGCTGAAATAGCAGCGCTCCGTCAGACCCGCAAGCCGCTGCGCGAGGGTGTGAAAGGTACGGCGATGCCAGTCGGGGTCAGTCAAGGGCGTGAAGATGATCGGATCGTAGCGCCAGAGCACATGCTTCCGGCTGTAGCGTGTGGCAAGCGCCCGAAACGACTCGATGATCTGATCAGGGTGCGGCACGCGCTCCTCAAGCGGATGGGTCGTACGCTCAGCGGTGTAGCCGGTGAGTGCGTAGTGAAAGTAACACCCTAAACCCGCGTGGTCTAGTTCATCCAGGTAGCGTAAAAACGGGGTGTAGTTCTTCGACCAAAAGACAATCGCATGCACTGCTTCGGATCGCAGCGAAAGGGTGACGACCTGCGGCCCATACGGGTTGTGATAGCGCACATAGCCCTCACGAACCCGCTGCATAAACCACTCGCCGTAGAACGCAGGGATGTCGGTGCGGTAGGAGGCTGAAATAACGTGCATGGTGTTTCCTTCCCTGCTCTGCCAAGGTTCCCGCTTTGGCTGGTGTACGGCTTTCTGACGCGCTCAACCTGACACCTAAAACCCACCTACCCCTCCACACGCACCGTCTCCTCCAGGCCAAGCTCCTTCAGGCCGAGGCGCATCTCATCAACCTGCTGTAGGCTCAGCGGGCCGTCGGGGGCTAACTCAATCCGCACCGTCAGCTTCAGGCCGCGCAGGGTGGCGAAGCGGGCCAGGATTTTGGTGTAGAAGGTCATCCACTTCTGAGTCGGCACCTCCCCGCTCCAGGTTAGCCGCCGAAGCACCTGCGGGAGTGGTGGCAGCGGCGGTGGCAGCGGCGACACGGGCGGTCGCGGGGTGTCATCAGGTGGTGGCGCGGGCGGGAGTGGGGTGGGCGGCGCGGGCATCGCGCTACCCTGAGCCTGATACGCCTGTGCGGTCGCCTGCGTGATGATGTACAGCTCGTCAGTCACCTCAATCTCGGCAGCGCTCACCGGGGTGCCGTACAGGAACGGTTGGTAGGTGCCTGCCGCGCCTTTGCCCACATAGGCCAAAAAGCCATTGCTGACCCCACGGGCGATGGTGTCGCGCACCGCAGCGGCGTTCAGCAGCCGGGGGAATTTCGGCGAGGCGAAGAAGGCGTCACGCACCGCTCGCGTGCTCCACTCCGCCTGAGCAGGCCAGTTGCGGAGCAAGAAGTTCGGCCCGATCACCTCCTCAATGTCACCCTCCAGGCGTAGCCGGTTGATGATTAGATGCAAGGGCGAGTTTGCCGCACTGGAGTTGACCAGGCCCAGGTTACGGAGCTGGAGGTGGTTCGCTTTGTTGAGCAAGGCGATCTGGTTGTAGGCCCGCCAGACGCTCTCACGAACATCCTCGCGGGCACGTTTGAGGTTCGCGTCAATCTGCCGCTTCTGGCCGTCGTCAAGGGCAAGGTC
>CAIRDL010001109.1 GCA_903877345.1 uncultured Oscillochloris sp.
CGGCAAGCGCTGAAAGATTTGGCCCTCGAACCCGATGTCCACTGTGCGGTACTTGCCGACATCAGCGGCATCGTCCTGACCCACTGGAGTCGGCAGCGTGACATTAACGTGACGGTGGTGGCAGCGTTGGCGGCGGGCAATTCACTGGCGATGGCCGAGATCGGGCGCAATCTAGGGCAGCGGCAGCCCGGCCATTTGGTCATCCACGAAGGGCAGGATCAGAGCATCATCATGGCCTCGATGGACGACCTGCTGCTGCTAATCGCCATTGGCCCCAACGCCTCCCTCGGGTGGGCGCGTATTGCCACCCTGCGCGCCTGCGAAGAGGTGATCCGCATCGCCCACGGCGAACACTAAGCCCAGGCGCGCAAGGCGCTGGGCGTATGGCGGTTGCAAAGTTCGCAGGCCACGGTCTATGAAGCCCGTCGTTGCAGGCTCGGTAAGCCTGTAGCGACGGGCTTTGCAGTGCCGAGCCGGTGGCTTCGGCCACTCGGCGAACAGGTGCGCCTGAGTCCGCTCGCCTTTTGCAGAATACCCCAAAACGTGTTATAGTGCGCGGACGGTTCTACCGTTGCGGCCTGACGATCAGCCCATACCTATAGTAATCCTATTGGGTTGTTGCGTGGAGTCGAGGCTTTAGCCGGATAGGGCCGCCTAAAGGCGCGACTCCTTTTCACAACCTGTGTAGGATTGCTAGATCACGGCGCGTTGGGCTGAGGTAGGCGTCACGCATCCGTACTTTTGGGTAGAAAGTAGCAGAATCCACTGATGGCGGTTCATAATTTTAATGCAGGCCCGGCCGTGCTGCCCCAGGCGGTGCTCGAACGTGCCCAGGCCGAACTGTGTGACTATCAAGGCCGGGGGATGTCCATTCTCGAGATGAGTCACCGCTCGAAGCAGTACGAGGCGGTCAATACCAGCGCCGAAACGCGCTTCAAGGCGCTCCTCGGCCTCAGTGACGACTACCGCGTGCTGCTGCTCCAAGGCGGGGCCAGTAGTCAATTCGCCCTCATCGCCCTCAACTTCCTCGCCCCCGGCACCGTCGCTGATTATGTGCTCACCGGCGCGTGGGGCGAGAAGGCGCTTGAAGAGGCGAAGCGCATTGGGCAAACCAATGTGGCTGCGACGACTGCTGAGGGTGGCTATCGCACGGTGCCCGCCCGCGCCGATCTGCACCTCAGTGACCAGCCCGCTTACGTCCATATCACCAGCAACGAGACGATCCAGGGCGTGCAGTGGGCCGATCTGCCCGATGTTGGCGCACTGCCGCTCATCGCCGATATGAGCAGCGACATCCTGGCACGGCCCTTCGATGCCACCAAGTTTGCCCTTATCTACGCTGGGGCGCAGAAGAACATCGGCCCGGCTGGGGTCACGGCGGTCATCATCCGCCAGAGTTTTCTCGACCGCGCCCGCACCGATCAGCCGGCGATCTTCAGCTACAAAACCCACGCGAAAAACAATTCGCTCTACAACACGCCGCCGGTCTTCGCGGTGTATATGCTCGACCTCGTCCTCGGTTGGATCGAGGGTCTGGGCGGGCTACCCGCTATTGCCGAGCGCAACGCCCGCAAGGCGGCACTGATCTACGGGGCGATTGACCAGTCGGGTGGTTTCTACCAAGGCCACGCCGCGCCCGCCAGTCGTTCGCAGATGAATGTCACCTTCCGCCTGCCCAACGAGGCGCTCGAAAAGCAGTTTGTCGCCGAAGCCCAAGCCCAGAGCATGGTCGGTCTCGCCGGCCATCGCTCGGTCGGCGGGGTGCGCGCTTCCCTCTACAATGCCCTCGAAGAAACCTCGTGCGTGGCGCTGGCGGCGTTTATGGCCGAGTTCGCCCGCAAGCAGGGGTAACGTTTGGCCCACCGAGGAGGGCCAAGCGCCCTCCTCACAACTTTGTGCATGAAGGTTGTCATTCTCTCCAAGGCTCTGGTCACTGGTGCGTACCAACGCAAGCTGGAGGAGCTCGCCCGCCTCGGCGTTGAACTGACTGCTTTGGTGCCGCCAGCATGGCGCGAGCCGCGAGTCGGTCTGTTGCGCCTCGAACGACGCTTCACCACGGGCTATCGCCTCGAAACCTTGCCCATTGCGCTCAACGGCCAACACCATCTGCACTTTTACCCGACCCTTGGGCGGGTGCTGCGCCGCCTGCGCCCTGCGGTGCTGCATATTGACGAGGAAGCGTTCAACTTCGCCACGTTTCTGGCGATGCGCCTTGGGATCGCTGTCGGTGCGCGCTGTTGTTTTTACAATTATGCCAACATCGCCCGCACCTACCCGCCGCCTTTCAACCTCTTCGAGCGCTATAATTTCCGCCACGCCGCCCACGCCTTGGCTTGCAACCAAGAAGCGGCGACCCTCATCCGTCGCCACGGCTACACTGGCCCACTGACGCTGGTGCCGCAGTTTGGCGTAGACCCCGCGCTCTTCAGCCCAAA
>CAIRDL010001110.1 GCA_903877345.1 uncultured Oscillochloris sp.
ATGGCCGTGCTTGTTTGGAGATACCCCCGGATAGGGTAGCGAAGGGACGCAAACCCTGGCAGGACAAAGGTGGTCTGCGTCCCGTTTGTCGGCAACGACACGCGCCGAAGGTTCTGCCCTGTGAACGCCGATCTGCGCGGGAAGCCATACATTCCTAGAACTCCCCATAGTTGCACACGACAGCCACCTCGAACGCACCGCTCGACACGGCAGTCTCCATGCGAACTTTCAGCACGCGCCCAGCGGCCAACACCCACTTCACATTGTAGGGGTCAAGCCAGAACCACCGAGCATTGTTCAAGAGCGTGACCTGTTGGACAGGCAGCGAAAGAGTCGCCGCTGGAATAGTCACCGTGTCGATCAGCACATCCGTGGTGCCGTCGCCGAGCAACAGCGTGAGGGTGTGGCTGGTGGTGTCGTTGCTGGTCACGAACAGCCCCTCGATGAGGCCGCCCGTGCTGCCAATGGTGAGCAGCGTCGCGGCGCTGGTGCCATCGGCATTGACCAACTTCTTGGTCGCGGTGCGCGCCGTGCCGATAAACTGTGGTGCGGGTGCCATTGCGATTACCTGAAGTTCTGGAAGAGGAAGAGGAGTGCCCCGGTCGTCTCGCCGCTGCTGCCTGCGCTATCAGCCCAGGCCACGGCGTAATCAGCATCGGTGGTTTTCGTCAGCACCTGGCCGGTGGTGCCCCCATCGGGAAGGCCCACGGTGCCGCCGCTCGTCGGGGTCTCCGGCGTCCAGACCTGGAGGGCGTCGTCCCAGGTCATGACCTGCCCATCGGCGGGCGCGGTCGTCGCCAGACTGCGGCCGCGCAGCTTCACCACCGTGGTCGCGGCCCGCGTTCCCGTCACGTCGCCGCCGAGCGTCCCGTCTGCCCACGCCGGGAGGCCGCTGACGACGGTGAGTTCCTGCCCAACCGTTCCAATAGGCAAGCGGGTCGGGGCGTAGGCGACGCTGGCTCGCCATAGCTCGAACCGCGTCACGGAATAGGTTCCCGTGCCGGACACCCCTTTGAGCCGCCAGTAGCGGGCGATGATAACGCGGCTGCCAGAGAACCCGATGAGGCCCGTATCCACCGTACTCGTTGTTGCACCGGTCAACGTGACTGCGGTGTCCCAATCCACGCCATTGGTCGAGTATTCGAGGTCGACGGCCCATGCCGCGACGCTCACCGAGTGAGTTACCCGGTATTGGGCGATGTGTTCGGTCGTGCCGAGGTCAACCATGTACCAGGAATCGGCAACCATCGTCCCATCTGCTGCTAACCACCAGGGACTCACGCCACTGATCAGGCGGGACGGTGGGGTGTAATACCCGTAGTAAAAGTGATACACCTGGCTGCTCGCCAGGGCCGACGCGCCGAGCGACGTGAGCGCCACGTTGACGCTTTCCGCACCGGAGTTCGCATAGATGAGGTCGCCTGCCGCCTCGAACGGGCTTGCCAGCAAGCCAGCGATGTCCGCGAACGTGACGGCCACGCTGCCGAGGCGCGAGTCGTCAGCGCGCACGAGCTTGACGGCGCTCACTTCTCCGTCAGCCGCGACCGGCACCCAGCCCAAGGCCAGCTTCCCCGTGCCATCGGCACGCGGCAGCAGGCCCGCGCTGGGCGTGGTGCTTGCTTCGGCCTGGTCGAGCAGCGGCGTGGCAACCCGTTCAAGCTCGCCGGTTGTCAGGTTCTGGATGAGCGGGCGACTGGTGCCCATTAGCCCGCCGGGACTAGCCGCACGTATTGCGGCATGATATTGATGTGAATGCGGGCGACGGTCGCCACCTCCATCACGCGGGCGACGACCTGGATGATGTTGTTGTCGGCGCTCGGTGGCGTGCGGCTGGCCCTGCCAGCGGTTGCCGCGCTCAGGAAGAGGAGCTTCCCTTCGTCGCTCGTGGTCAGCCCGGTGGGGTCCATCGTCAGGATGCCGCCGAGGAACAGGGTGGCGCTAGTGCCGTTGGTGGCCCCGTCCGGGCAGAAGAAGACGGCGGAGCGGGTGTTATCCGCCGCGAGCGCCCCACGCACCTTGCGCCCGCTACTGTTCCGCAGCGCGACGAAACTGAAGGCGGCGATGTCAGCCTCGGCGGTGATAATCTCTGGCGAGCCGCCGGTCGTATCAGGGACGAACGACTAAGACTTCTGTACCTTGTACTAATAGCCAGAAGTACTATAGGGGGGGATGACCTATAGATGGGTTGACTTTTAAGATAAAGGATCGTATTCTACCGAAAGATGATTGTTTAGTTCATACCGTAATGAATAGGATCTGGAACTGGATTATTAGATGGTTTTTAATATCTGAATAAGTTCCTATTCAGTACAACAAGTTACTTTTTTCCTCACTAGGGGTTATGCAGAAAACCCCCACTACAGAGGGTTCTCTGCTGTTACAGCGCTGCAAAGCTGAATCATAAACGCCCGGTCTACCACAGGTTCTGTGTCGCTATTCTGCCTAATGTTTTCACCCGCCAGTTGCCCCATAGTGTCCAAGCGTGTTTATCCTCGCTGCTACTGATGCGACAAGGAAGCATGCGATTCACATGGAAAAGCGCTGAGCCGAGAGTTTAGATGTGGCAGTGGGAGTGTAGTTGCTCTCGCGCTACCCAAGAAAGGAGGAGGGGCCGACTTCATTCTGACGCAACGTACCCGTCTGGCTCTACTCGTTCAGTCGTAACACTAAAGGAGAGAATAATGACTGCCTTCAACCTCAACACCCGCGCCGCCCGTAGCATGTTCGCCCTGGCTCTGCTCGCCGTCGTCGCCAGCCTCTACGCTTTCGCGGCCCAGGGTGGCGTGCCCGCGCTGTCCTTCGACTTCGATGGCGGTGTCGCCCAGTTGTGCCAGTACCTCAGGATCACCCCGGCCAAGGCAGATCAGATCATCAACCTCGTGCTTGCTGGTTTCAGCATCGCGTCGATTGCAGCTAGGCTTTGGATCGGTTCGGCGGTTCTGGTTTGGGCCATCAATGCCGTTAGGTCGCTGATCCGCTGGAATCGTGGTCTGGCTCGTGCCCTGTAGGAGTGTCAAGGTAGTAAGCAAACAACCGAGGCGGTTGGCTCAACCATCGCCTCGGTCGCGCTCAACAGCCCGTCTGGATCTACTCGTTCAGTTGTAACACCGAGGGAGAGAATGATGACTGCCTTCAACCTCAACACCCGCGCCGCCCGTAGCATGTTCGCCCTGGCTCTGCTCGCCGTCGTCGCCAGCCTCTACGCCCTCGCGGCCCAGGGTGGCGTGCCCGCGCTTTCCTTCGACTTCGGTGGCGGGGTCGCGCATCTGGCCGGCATGTTTGGCCTGAGCTTCGGGGCGGCTCAGAGGATCATCAACGTCATCCTCACGGCATGGAGCATTTGGGCGGCCATCGCGGCCATCGTGGCTATTACCGGTGGCGCAGGCATTATTGGTGTCGGCATCATCGCATCGGCCAAGGCGATTGCGAAGCGCTACGGTGCTCGCTACGCTGCGGCGTGGTAGGACTTTTCATCGGAAGAGCAGGCCGGGGCAGCGGATACCGTCTGCCCCGGCTCTGTGTGTAGGGCCATCGTTTTTTTACAGGTCTCACGTACCCTAGGAGCCTTGACGATGCGCTCAATCCCCCTTACTCACCCCACCCAGACCAAGCCCAGTCACTTATTCCAGCCTTGGGTACGGGTCGCTTGCGCCGTTGTACGCGTTGATCTGGCTCGCTATGGGCGCTACGGGCTTTCCCTTTTGCCTAATGACCTGCGCCGCCTCGCCGTCACATGGCCTAAGCGCAACGTGCTCTTCGCCATTGGTGGTGCGGTTGGCGGACTCCTGTTATGCTTGCTCCTCATCGCTGCTATTGTCTGTGAGACGGCACGACTCGCCGGAGCCACCGTGTCCGGCGTTACACACGCTGCTGCGCTGTTGCTCTTGCTACTGATGGCGCGCCAAATCTTGACTGCCCCCGGCGACCTCGAACGTGTCCTAAACACACCCGACTACGAGTTGCTCTGGCGGAGTCCGGCCCCAATGACGGCTGCGCTTGTGGCACGTTTTGGTGGGCCAGCCCTCATCCGTGGGGTCATGTTTTGGTTACTGGTGGTTGGCCCTTTCGCCACGGCGCTGATCTTGATCGCTGATGCCTCGCCGTTGCTCCTCGTCGGCTGGCTGTTGCTAGGGCTAGGCTGGCTTGGCAGCACCACCGGGGCCGCGTTGCTGTGGGGCGCAGTTGGCCTCCGCCTCCGTCAGCGTTGGTGGATCGCCATCGGTACCTCAACCCTCGGCCAAACCAGCGGTCTGTTGGTTACTACCGTGATGGCGGCCCTGTTGACCCGGGTGGCTTTGCTCATCGCCCGTGACCCCGCCTCAACGGTAGCTTTAGCTGGACAGGCGCTTGGATCGCCTTTAGCCGCACTCGTTGAAGGGCCGTTCCTCTTTACCAGTTGGCCAGTATACGCAGCCCAGGCGGCGGCTAGTGGCAAGCTCCTTGGGATGCTCAGTTGGTCGGGTGCGCTCTGCATGCTCGCCAGCGTTCTCGTTGCCACTGGCCTCTGGGCGACCCACCGGTTAAGCCGCACCCTCCCGCCTCCTGGTGAAAACGTGAGCCATAGCAGAAACGTTGCTCGTGGCACCCGTATGGTCAGCGTGATCGTTGGTGTTTTGCCAGCCACCCTTCGCCCCCTGGTAGCGAAAGATTTGTTGGGGTTGGTTCGCCCCGATCTTCAGCGTTCGCGCCAAGTAGGGCAGGCGCTGACGCTGATTTGCGGTGTCCTTGGGGCGGCTCTGGGTGCCTCTGGACAGGGATTCTATGTTGGGGGCGATTGGTCTGCACTTTACCCGCTCGTGGTGGTTCAGTTCATTACTGTGGCTTTGCTTGGTGATGCACTTTTGGGTGTGACTGCGATCGAGTCTGAGGCTGCGGGGATTGATTTGCTCAAGCAGACTGGCATCCCACCGCTTCGCCTCACGACCGCCAAATGGCTTGCCCATACCATTGCGTTGCTGCCGGCGACGTTTGTCATCCCCGTGGTTGGTGGTCTCTGCTTTGGCCTGACCCCGCTGCTATTGGCGCTGGTCGTTGTGGTTGCGCTGGCCCAAACCATCGCCCTGAGCGCAGCAACCATTGGCGGTGGTGCGCTAGCTCCACATTTTCAGGGCGAACGTCCCGGCGGGCCTGGCAACGCCCCCGAGATCATGGTGGGGCAGGGCATTGTCGCGGCACTGCTGCTCCAGATCCTCGGCGTGAGCGGTTTGCTGCAACAACGCGCTCTGGTGCGTGAAGAAGTGTTGGCGATTGCAGTTGCTCTTGGGGCGCTCGTGCTTGCCGGCGCGTCCGTAGCGGTCATTGCGTTGCTGGTCGTTCGGCGGGCACCGACCACGTGGAAGGCTTAACATTTATGCTACAATTGGCTACCATCGCCAAGGCTTTTGGCCCCACCCCGGTGCTGCATACGGTGAGCCTAGACGTAGCCCCCGGCGAGATCGTTGGCCTGCTTGGGGCGAATGGGGCAGGCAAGACCACGTTGCTCCGCATTATTGCCGGACTCCTGCGCCCCGATGCGGGAACGGTGCGCGTGGGTGGGCTTGCACCGGCGCCCGGCGTAGTGGGTTATGTGCCGGATACGCCAACGCTCTACCGCTATCTAACGGGACGCGAGTATCTCCGCTTCATTGGTGACCTTTGGGCGCTGCCAACTGCGACGGTTACAACGATGGGCGAGGCGTACGCCGAACAGCTTGGCTTAAGCGACCGCCTCGACGCCTTGATTGATACCTACTCGCTTGGTATGCGCCAAAAGCTGGCGCTAGCTGGTGCGCTGCTGCCCGACCCGCAGGTGCTGCTCCTCGATGAACCCTTTACCGGCGTGGATCCGTTGAGTGCAAAAACTATTCGGGCGCAGATCCGCACCTTTGTTGCCCGCCAACGAGCCGTACTCCTCTCGACTCATGTGCTGGAAATCGCCCAGCATCTTTGCACACGCGTGAGTGTATTGACGCAAGGGAACTTGGTTTCAGATCATGGTGCAGTAACGAGTTTCGAGGCACTGGAACGCTTCTTTCTGGGGAGCCAGGAGGCCAGTCATGGGTGATCTCCTGCGGCGCAACAGCGCAGTGTTGGTTAGCGCACTCCTTTGCTACCTGATCGGTGCTGGGATCGGATTGAGCGTATCAATGCCTGCAAGTCCTCTCGAAGCACCCACGTTGGGGCCGCTCGATTTTGCATGGAACAATCTCTGGGTAGCCATCATGCTCATCGCGGGATTCTTTACAGTGGGAATCGAGAGTGTTATGCTCTTGATTGGCAATGGGCTTATGTTAGGGATGGTCTTGAGTGCCCACCTTGGGGTTACCCCCGGCCTCCAGATTGCGGCCGCGTTGCTCCCGCATGGAGTCTTCGAGATACCAGGGCTGATCCTCGCTGGTGCGGTGGGGATGAAG
>CAIRDL010001111.1 GCA_903877345.1 uncultured Oscillochloris sp.
GCTACGTCGAGACGTAAAACCGGCCTGTGGACCGACGATAAGACCATCCTTGGATGGCACGTTGGGATGAAGCAGGAATTTCTAGGTGATCACCCATGATCACCTAGAAAGTAGCAGAAGCCTGCCCATGACTAAACCGTTGCCACCCCCTGATCAGCCCGATGGCGCAACGGCAAGCCCCACCGATGCGCCATCCCTGCCGATACCCGAACCGTTGCCATCCCCTGACCAAGCGAAGGCGCTCATCAAGGCCGGGGTCGCCCAGATCGCCGCGACCCTCCAAGAGCACGACAAGATCCCCCTCAAACAGATCCGGCACATCGTCCACGTCCTGGGCCTCGCCACCACCGAAGCCATCGTCGCCGAAGCGCTCCACATCGAAGCCAACGGCGGGATGCTCACCGTTGACGGTACGCGCCGTCGCACCCTCGGCGGGGTCTTTTTCTTTGTCGTCCGCACGCGCATCAGCCCGGAACAACGGTACAAGATCTTTCCCTGGGTTCGGGCGGTTACGGTTGGCACCCCGGCGGCGTCCTCAGTGGTCAAGGCGAGCAAAAGTTGGAGGGTATTCGGATGGGTCGCACGCGTATTCATGCGGGCGATGCGGCGCAAGATCCGTTGGATGGTGGTCAGCGCCTCGGCCAGCCGGGTGCGGCACCCGCGCGCCAAGGCCAGGGTCAGCGCGTGGTCGCGTACCACCTGCGCGGCTTTGACCAACGAACGGTCGGGATAGATCCAACAACCAACCAGGAAACACCAGTGTTGGAACACCATCCCCACCAGCTTGGCGTACACCTCACACAGGATGCGGAAGGGGTTCGCAGTGCGCCATTCGTCCACCAAGCCGTGGCTTTTCCAAAGTTTGAAGATCTGTTCGATTTGCCACCGGATTTTGGCCAGCACC
This sequence comes from uncultured Oscillochloris sp., assembly GCA_903877345.1. GTDB lineage: Bacteria > Chloroflexota > Chloroflexia > Chloroflexales > Chloroflexaceae > CAIWXH01. Next base: position 905 of record CAIRDL010001111.1, read on the forward strand.
AACGCCTCCTTCAGGCTGAGCATGGCGACCGGCACGTTCGTGATCAGAATCGTCCATCCTGCCAGCGCCAGCACCACGGCACTGGGCGTGCGCCCTTTCCGCCGGGCGTCGGCACGGATGCGGCGGCGGCGTTGCGTGGCGACCGATTCGGGGACGGCCTGCACCAGCAAGCGAGCCCGCAGCGGGTGATCCTGGCCGACCCAGACCGCGCCATCCCACTGGGCGACCGGCCCCAAACGCCGGACGAAGCGCAGCAGCGCCTCGGGGGCGCGGGCCGGGTCATCCGTCAGGGTGATGGCCGAGGGCAGTTTCGAGAGGAAATAGGCCCCATCCGCATCCAGAGCCGCCAATACCTTCAGATCCAGAAAGCCCAGGTCGGCCAGACGCAAGGTACCCGGAGGCACCGGCGCATGATTGAGCGGCAAGCGCTGGTTGGCGGCTCGACCATCTGCCAGATCCCCCTGGGTATACGCACCGGTCAGCAGATCGCGTTGCAGCCCGCATTTGAGGGCAGCAGCAGTGTGGTGTTCCGATCCGCCGCCACAGCCCTGGGCGTGATCGGCCAAGGCATCCGGCAAGACAATGGTGGTACTGTCCTGCACCCGCACCCCAGTGAACCGTTGCAGGATGGGGATCGCCACCGGAGCACTAGCAATGACCTGTTGCACACTGTCCAGCAGCACGGTGCGCAACAACGTCGCGGTCTTGAGGGTGAAGCGCTCGTCAATTGCCTGGGGACTGACATCCACCCCAACCGTCGCCGCCATCTGGGCCAACTGCTCGACGGTCGCATCGGGATGTGCCAGCCAGCCCAAGACCAGGGTTTGCACCAGCGTGCTGGCGGTGAATTTCGCGGTGTCGGGCCGCTTGGTGTCGTGCAATGTCGCGTCAGCCTCCTCGGCCAGGGTGGTCAGCACCGTTTGCATCGCCTGGCTCACCTGTGGTACCGTCTCCATGAGAAGCTCCTTTGGCATATGGATAGTGTTATACATCCCATGATGCCAGAAGAGCTTCTCGTGTGTGTATCCACTCTTGGTGGGTGCCGCGTTACCGGGTCTCACCCGAACAAATTTTTGCTTGATGCGCTAGGGGGAGGGAGCCGACTCCTCCTCCTAGCGGGGGGAGGTTGGGAGGGGGGGCGGTGACTTTTCAGACAGCTTCTTAGATTGCAGATTTTCCGCAGCATCCGCAGGTTTCAATGCACTAGCCCCCGCCACATCGCCAGCAAGCGTGCATTCGCTTCAGGCCGACCTGGGGCCACGCGCACCCAGGCGGGCAGTCCAAACGAGGTGCCGTCGCGTACCACGCAGCCACGGGCGAGCAACGCAGCACGAGTCGCCGCCGCATCGCCGACGTGGACGAGCAGGAACGGTAACGCTTCCCGCCACACCGTCAGCCCCAAGGCGCGTAGCCCCGCCAGCAGTTCGTCGCTTGCCGCCCAAAGGCGCGGCAGCGTCGTCGGCAGAAAGTCCGGGTCAGCCAGCACTGCCAGCCCCGCCGCTTGCGCCACGCTGTTTACGCTCCACGCGGGCTGAAAGGTCGCCACGCGCTCGACAAGTTCCGGCGTGCCGACCAGATAGCCGAGCCGCAATCCGGCGAGGGCGTAGCTTTTCGTCAGCGAATGGAGTTGCAGCAGGTTGGGTGGCAACGGTTGCTCAAGTGGCGTGGCGTGCGCGCTGCGGAGAAAGGCAGCATAGGCGCGGTCGGCCACGAGCAGCCCGCCAACCGCCGCGCACCGCTCTGTTAAAGCGTATACCTCGGTTGGCGTCGGGGCGGTGCCGGTGGGATTATTGGGCGCGCAGAGCCAGGTGAGGCGCGGGCGCTCCGTCGCGATCAGCGCGCTGATGGCGGGCAGATCCAGCGCAAAGGCGTCCGTCGCGTGCGCCCGCCACGCAATCACCCGCGCCCCGCTGAGCTGACACGCTTCGCGGTATTCGCCGTAGGTTGGCTCGATCACCAGGGCCGTTTCGCCAGGGGTGAGCAAGGCGCGAGCAAGCAGGTGAATCAGCTCGTTGGCCCCGTTGCCAGGGAGAATGTGCGCGGGCGCGAGGCTGTGCTGCGCGGCCAACGCTTCTCGCAGCGCCAAGCAACTACGGTCTGGATACGGAGCCAGATCAAGTTGTGCCAGCGCTGCCCGCACGCTGTCCGGTGGGCCAAACGGGTTCAGGTTGCTGCTAAAGTCCAGCAGGGCCGCCGGTTTCAACCCAAGCTGCGCCAACTCGGCGTGGTCGAGCGCCCCGTGAACTACCCGTTGGCCCATGACGCCTCCAGCGCCTTCAGTTCAACCGGGATGCCCGCGACCACCAAGTAGACGGCGTCGGCTGCGGCGGCGAGTTGCTGATTCACCCGCCCAAGCAGGTCGCGATAGACGCGGCCCAACGGGTACGGCGGCACCAGCCCCAGCCCCACTTCGTTGCTGACGATAATCAGGCTCAAGGTGCGCTCACGGGCGACCGCCAGAAACGCCGTCACTTCGGCCAACACCACCGGCTCAGGATCTGTTTCGTGGGCGAGCAGCAGATTGGTGGTGAGCAGCGCAACGCAATCGAGCAGCGCGACGGAGCCGGGGGCGAGGGTGCGGAGGGCGGATGCGACGGCGAGAGGCGCTTCGATGGTGGCCCATGTCGCGGGCCGTTGGGCCTGATGCGCGGCGATGCGTTGGCGCATCTCGTCGTCGCCCGCTTCGGCGGTGGCGATGTAGGTGACGGGCAACCCCAAGCGCGCCGCGTACTGCTCGGCGCGGCGACTCTTGCCGCTGCGGGCGCCGCCGGTGAACAGAACGATGTGCCCGGCCCGCGTGCTCAAAACTCGATTCCCCGTTGGCCCTTGATGCCCTGCTCGCGGTAAGGATGCTTAATTTCGCGCATCTCGGTGACGAGGTCGGCAAACTCAACCAGGGCCGGCGGGGCATCGCGGCCCGTGATGATCAGATGCAGCATGGGCGGCTTGTTGGCGCGCAACCATTCGATGACCGTCGCCACGTCGAGCCAGCCGAATTTCAGCGTGTAGGTGAATTCATCAAGCAAAAAAATATCGTAGTCGCCGCTTGTGATCAGACTTTGCGCCAACGTCCAGCCGTGGAGCGCCTTGGCCTGGGTCTCGTCAAGGTCACGGCTCAACCAGGTGAAGCCGTCTCCCATCGGCGTGAGCAGCACGCCCATTTGCTTGAGGGCGCGCAGTTCGCCGTAGTTTGCATTTTCATGCTTGAGAAACTGGACGCCGCCGACGCGCATGTCGCGGCCCCAGGCCCGCAGCAGAATGCCGAGCGCGGCGGTGGTTTTGCCTTTCCCATTGCCGGTGTTGACGATGACCAAACCCTTCTCGCGGGCGGGCGGGTCACTTTCCGGCGTGGCATTAGTCGCATCAGTCATGGTTGGCCTCCGGTTGAATCGGAAACAGGGGCGTAACCAGGGGTGTGCCGTAGACGGGATGGCTGCCGACCGCCACCGGCACGCCGTAGGCACGGGCAAGGAGTCCGGCGGTGA
>CAIRDL010001112.1 GCA_903877345.1 uncultured Oscillochloris sp.
CATATGGCATACGGCGTGCCTACGGAAGCCCTACGGGACGAACCGGCTCCGCACCGCTACGGAAGCGTTTGGAGTGCGGTACCAGGCGGTTCTGTGGGCTGAAGCGACCGGCATAGCTACGGGCTGTTTGGGCGAGTCATGAGACCGATGGTGCCGCCCGCTGTTCCGATGCTTGGCACACGCCGTACTGGGACACTAGACGTGTCCCGCTATCCCAGGATGTTCCCCGTCGCCGCAGCGTCAGGCCAGGGAGTTGCGCCACGCGAGCAAATCGAAAGATCCGCATGGCGTACCTGCCGCCAGTGAGGCATTGGTACGCCCGAACGATGGTGGATACGCAGTTCAGATCTACACCCGCATTGCGATGGCGCGAGACCCTGCATGTATGCCCCAGTGGAACCTACCGTCGCAGCAGCGGCAGATAGACCCGCTGCTGGCTCGTGGCGGTCAGCACCAGCGCGATGTCGGCGATCGTGGTGGTGCTAGCACTGAGGCTCACCCCAGCGCTTCCCTCGGTTGACGTCGTCCAGCTCTGCGCCGTCGCATCCCAGAACGCCAGACGGAGATCGCTCGCCGCGATGCCTTGGGTACTCAGGTCAAGGTCGGCGTGGTACTCGGTATAGATCAACGGCTTGGCGGCAGTTGTGATCGCGGTATTCCCGGCTCTGAAGGCCAGGAGGGCAAAGCTGCGGATGACCCGCTGAACCCCAGCACCCGGCACAGCGGTGGTGAGCTGTGGGGTGATCTGGATCGTTGTTGACTCCGCGAATGCCCCCGGCGGAATATCAATCTGTAGTTCCCCCGCACGTACCGTTCCACCCTCAGGGCCGACCACCGCTGTGTAGGCGGCACCACACGGGCTGCTGAGGCAGGTCAGAGCGACCCGGTAGACGCCGGTGAGAATCGCGCTAGAATCGCCTACGAGGATGGTATAGAGGCCGCTGCGCGGCAGCAGACAGTCCGCGATCTCGACGCTGGCACTGTACGAACTGAGCGCCTCGCAAACCTTCGTGCCTGCGGGGTCAAAGACCCGCACGCCAGGGCGGAGCGCACCGTTGGTGGTTGTGACCGTCACGCGTAGCCGGTCACTCGCCCCAGCGCTCCAGCGGAACGTATCAGCCTCAGCACTTACCGAAATCGCCCCGACCAGGGTCTCTCCAACGACGATCACGCGGGCGTGCGTCGGTGCCGTAAGCCGCTGGAGGTAGAGGTTGTAGCTGCCCGTCTTGACGGCAGAAGCGTCAGCCGCCAGCACGGTGAACGTGCCATCCTGCGGCAGCACACAGCGTGCGATCTCGGCACCAGGATAGTAGGAAGTAGGACTGGATGGCAGCACAAACCTCCGTCCCGCTGGGGCTGAAGACGCGCACGCTTGGCCGTAGCTCGCCCGCCGTCACGCCCATACGCACCAAGTACACCTCGTTGGCGGTGCCGATGAGCGTGTAGGTATCGCCCTCACTCCCGGCCTGGATCGTTGCGGTGTGCGTTGCCCCCACCGCTAGGGCCGTCGCACCGACCGGCCCGGTGAGCCGCTGGAGGTAGAGGTTGTAGCTGCCCGTCTTGACGGCAGAAGCGTCAGCCGCCAGCACGGTGAACGTGCCATCCTGCGGCAGCACACAGCGTGCGATTTCGGCACCAGGAGCGTAGGAGCTTGCGACCTCGCAGATCTTGGTGCCGTCCGGTGCATGGACGCGCACCAGAGGGCGCATGTCGCCAGCCGTGATCGCAACGCGGAGCAGGTAGATCTCCCCGCTGGTGCCGGTGAGCGTGATACTGTCCACCTCAGCAGCCGTGCTGATCGCGCAGGTCATCGTCGTACCAGGCGCAATGCTGCTCGCACATGGTTCAAGGGCATTTGGGGCGGCGGCATGGGCCATATGGGTGAACGGTGCGATGCCAGCTAGACAAAGCAACAAGGCAAGCAGGGCGTACATGAAATGGTTCCTGCTCAGGCCGTTCTTGTGCTCGATTCCAACCTGCGGCATGCAAGAGGAGCCGCCATTTCGAGGAGTCAAGACGCCGTCGTAGAGCAGTTTACGACGGTGGCTACGGCCGCGATAGTCCATCCCGGTCTCCGTTGCCGCCTGCGCCAGAGCCGCAAAAATGTACAAGGTCTGGGCGTCCAAGGTCTCCTCCTGGTAGTGCAAGCGCTGGAACGCTGGCATCCTGTCGGCAAGCTGCCGACGCTACGATCACTCCTCCCCGCCCCACCGGCATCCTCGGCGGTGCCGTCGCCCACACCAACGCTACCTCCGCCGGAGTGAACCCGTAGGCGGCGTTCACCAGACGGCGCTCCGGCACCAGTGCGTCGCCCACCCACGCTTGCATCGGGGTGGACAGGGAGTCCTTCTTTCTGCACCCGATGGTGGCGCTTAGAACACGGCGTTTCGCTGCCTCCTGCCCATGATAAAGGTACGGGGGCATTCAGGGCTGAAACTGTCCCGACGCTCGAAGACTAAGCCTGTGAAATAGCTCACAAGTGACTTGGTGCCAAGTCACTTGTGAGCTATTTCACAGGCTCCTGATCCAGAAGCGCTTGAATGCGAAGCATCATACCCACTAACCGATCCTGGAGTGTGGCGAACTGCCCCGGCTGCTCTGTCCGGAGCGCCTCCCACGCGGTGAGCACCGACTCAACGAGCGCAATGTCCTGCTGCATGCGCTGCTCAATGGATGCTGGCGTACGGTCGTGCGGTCGTGCCTGATCTGTTCCCACACCTGCGCCTGTGACGACGGGAGGAGTGCGACGTGCGTGTACGCGTTCACGTACCGTCTGGCTAGTCAATTCCCCTTTGGCAACTCCCTCGATAAGGGCTTGGCGCTCCGTCGGGTCGGGGACACGCGCAATCTGCCGTGCCGCATCAAGGGTGTCAGGGCGCCGTAAAACGAGTTCCTGTACATCCTCTGGTGCCCGCAAAAGGGCCAAGCGACCCTCGATATAGCTGCGGTGCTTGCCTAACCGTTCAGCAAGGGAGCGAATGCCGTAGTCAAGTTTGCTGATAAACGTCTGGAAGGCCCGTGCCTCCTCCAACGGGTTGAGATCCTGGCGCTGGATGTTCTCGACCAGACCAATTTCAATCAACTCGCGGTCAGTATGTGGGGCCACATCACAGGGGAGGGTGATAAGTCCAGCGAGTTCCGCCGCACGTAGCCGACGCTCGCCGTAGACAAGCTGGAAGAGACCCTCGGTCGAAGGGTCAGGCCGAACCCGGAGTCGGCTAATAAACCCCTGTTGGCGGATCGACTCAGCGAGTTCATCGAGGTCGGTGAACGCACGACGGGCTTGGTAGGGATTGGGGCGGATGCGGTTGGTAGCAATGTCGTGACTTACCACTGGTCGTGGGGCAAGGCGCGATGCCACGAGATCCTCAACGGCTTGGGCACGATCAGCCCGTCGCTCCGTCTCACGTTCATGGGGGAAGAAGCTTTTAGCGCGGGGCGGCATCAAGCACCTCTTGGGCGAAGGCGCGGTAGGCTTGGGCAGAATCGCTCTGCGAATCGTACTGGAGAATCGTCATGCCCATTGCTTGCGCCTCGGCGAAACGTACCGAGCGACGGATCACGGTCTTGAAAACGGGTACCTCGACGGCCCGCCGCGCCGTGAGTTCACCGCGCGTGTAGGCAGCCACCTGCCGCGACATCACTGTGCGATCTGCGTGGGTGAGTAAGATGCCGGTGATCCGCAGCGTTGCCGTAGGGTCGGAGCGACGCAGGATGGCGACATGGTCGATCATCAGGTCAACCGAGAGGGTTGCCAGGAACTCGGTCTGGAGTGGGATGATGATCGCCTGAGCGGCGGTCAGGGCGTTATCAACGAGGATTCCGAGGTACGGGAGGGTGTCAATGAGTACCACATCGTAGTGCGACACAACTGGGAGCAGCAAATTCCGCAGCACATATTCGCCACGTTGGACGGCGACCAGTTGCCCATTGGCGAGGTTGAGCCGGGCGTCAGTTGGAACGACATCAACGCCAGCGTGGGTGGGCTGAATCACCGCCTCAAGGTGCGGCTCATAAGAGGTGAGGTAGGAGGCAATGGCGCTATAGACGGTTCGCCCTTCGGGCTGAACGCCCAACGC
>CAIRDL010001113.1 GCA_903877345.1 uncultured Oscillochloris sp.
AAAACATCCCATCTGATCCGTGATGCGTGATCCGTGATCGGTCAGGATGCGGCCCGGTCACGGTTCACGCATCACGGATCATTGGCACGACCTGGATGATTAAAAATTGCCACTTCCCTTAAAGCCTTCACGCCATGATTCGGACAGCTATAGTAGAATGCGGTGCGTCGGCCTAACCTGTAAGGGACTACGAACGCCGTCTTAACCTCAATTTAATCTAACTGCACTACGGGCTTAACCTTGCCCCGCTAGAATGCGGGTGGCTCACGCGCAAATCAGCATTCGTGTCGCTGTCCCAGGGTGTGCTGCGCTGTTTACGTAAGCAATAGGAGAGTGTATGATCCGCCTTGTTCGCTGGTTGGCTCTGTTGGTGTTTGTCCTCATCCTGCCGGTGCTTGCCGCCTGCGGTGGCACCCAGTCCACCGCCTCCCCAGTCGCCCAGACCACAAATGCCCCGGCACCGACTGGTGCCACAAAGGTACCTACGACCATCACCACCGCCGTCGGTGCGACGACGGTGCCTACGAGCACTGCCGCCGTCGGCGCTACGACGGTGCCCACGACCACCGCCGCCGTCGGCGCTACGACGGTGCCCACGACCACCGCCGCCGTCACGCTGCCCGATGTGAATCCGGCCACGGTGACGGGCAAAATCGTCATCGCTGGCTCGTCCACTGTCTTCCCGTTGACGGAGCGTATGGCCGAGATTTTCCGTAAGGATGGCTACACCGGCGATATTACGGTGGACAACATCGGCACCGGCGGCGGTTTCGAGCGTTTCTGTGTCAATGCCGAGACGGACATCGCCAACGCCTCGCGCCCCATCACCGAGGCGGAGGCCAAAGCTTGTGAGGCGAAAGGTCGCCCGGCGCTCGGTTTCCGGGTCGGTACGGACGCCCTTGCTGTCGTGGTTAGTGCCGAGAATACATTTCTCACTGGTCTGACCAAAGCGCAGTTGGCGAAGATCTTTAGTGGTGAAGTGAAAACCTGGGCGGAGCTTGACCCCAGTTACCCCGCCGAGCCGATTAAGCTCTTCAGCCCTGGCACCGATTCGGGTACGTTCGACTACTTTGTCGAGGTGATTTTTGCGAAGGATAAGACCAAGATCCTGGCCGCCAATCCCCAGCTCTCCGAGGATGACAATGTGCTCGTGAAGGGCATTGAGGGCAGCCCCTACGCCATTGGCTACTTCGGCTACGCCTATTATCTCGAGAACAAGGCCAAGCTGAAGATCTTGACCATTGAGGGTATCGCGCCAACCGAGGTCACTGCCGAAGATAGCACCTACCCGCTTTCCCGCCCGCTCTTCATCTACTCGGCTAAAGCGGTGCTGACTGCGAAGCCGCAGGTGGCGGCCTTCATCAACTACTACCTGACCAACGTCAGCGACGAGATTCGCACGGTCGGCTATTTCCCCGCCTCGGCTGCCGCGCTCGATGAAGCGCGCCAGACCTGGCGTGCCAATCAGCCGTAGCCGCCATTCCAGATGGCCGAGCATGGCTTGCTCAAAGCGAACTGGTCGCTACGGTCAACACCTTAGCTGTGAGGCGTCTTGTCATTCTGAGCGAAGCGAAGAATCCCGGTCGGGACCCTTCGCTTCGCTCCTGAGAAACATCGTGCTTGTCACGCTGAGCACCAGCGAAGCGTCCCGGTGGTTGTGCGGATTCATGCCGAGACCCCTCGCTGCGCTCGGGGTGACAGGCGAGAACGTTTCTCCCGGTGCCACTGGCCGACGGGCCATTTGGTACTCAGGGTGACAGTCTTACTTATGCGCTACTGCCCTTAACGGGTTACGCGGAGGGACAACCCTCCGTGTACCTGTGTCTATGGCATACGCTTCTAGCCGCGTTCAGCGCCGGTTCGCAGGCTGGAAGCCTGCGCTACGAACTGT
>CAIRDL010001114.1 GCA_903877345.1 uncultured Oscillochloris sp.
CGCCGGTCGCCGGGGGCGGCGCGGGCACATCCGCGTCCGCTTCGCGCAGCCAGGCCGGAACGTCGTTGCCGCCGGTCGCCGGGGGCGGCGCGGGCACATCGCCCGCTTGGAGCCAAGCGGGCGACTCTGGCGGCGCAGTTTCAGCGGTGTCACGTAACCACGACGGCATGGCGCTATCGTTGGTCGCCGGGGGTGGCGCGGGTACATCGCCTGCCTGGGGCCAAGCCGTCGGCTCTGGCGCTGCCGATGGTGCAGCATCGCGCAACCACGCCGGCACGGCCTCGCCGCTCGGCGCGGGCGGCGGAGCATCTGCCGCCTCTAGCCACGACGGTACGGCCTCGCCGCTCGGCACAGGTGGCGGCGGTAGGGCAGCGCTCGCCTGCGGTGCGGCTACTGGCGCATCGGCGGCGGTTGGCTCAGCAAAATCGCGCAGCCATGCGGGTACCTCGACCTCATCGGCCTGCCTAGCGAGCCGGTCAGTTGGTGGCCGATTTGCGGCATCACGCAGCCACGCTGGCTCATCATCAGCATCAGCGGGCAGTTCCTCTTCAGATGCCTCCTCAGCCCCGCCAAGATCACGCAGCCACGCCGGCATCTCGGCGCTACCCGCAAGATTAGACGGCGGTGTCTGGGCCGGCCCGCCGCGTTCAGCCTCACTCGCTTCAGCCGCAACCGCTTCTTGAAGCCAATCAGGAGCCTGATCGGAGGTTTCTTCGCTGGGGGTACTGCGCGCCATCCAGTTCGCCGAAACCGTACTCGCATCAGGGGCAGGTGTATCTTCAACCAACCAACCAGAAACCTCGGGGTCAAAGCGCGGTTGCGTTTTCGGCACCTCGGCCTCAACGGCGCGGGATACCTCATCCTCGCTCATGTCGCGCAGCCAATCAGGGACGCCGCTAGGCTCCTCAGGGGCGCTGACGCGCTCGGTCAGGGGTTCAGAGCGCGCATCGGGATGCCCCATACTGCGGAGCCAATCCGTGGCCCCGACGGGCATTCTAATTCGTGAAGTGGTGCTGGTCTGCTGCTCAGCGGGTGGTGGCTCAGGGGCTGCGGGCAGAGGCGGCTCAGTGCCCAAGCTTTCCAGCCACGACGCGACTTCGGGCGGTTCCGGCGGTGGGGGCGAGGTTGTGGGGTTAGCGGTAACGGTGGGGGCGAGATCGGATAGCCAATCAGGTGGGGCCGTCGTACTCGAACTACTCACGCTCGTACTGGTGTCGGCAACTTCCTGTTGGAGTTCCCGTAACCAATCAGGCATGTCATCACTACTCGCAGGTGGTGCAGCGGGCGGCGCGGCTGGTGCGGCGCGGCTGGGCGGGCGAGCGGGGAGCGGTACATTGCGAAGCCAAGGGGGCAAATGTTCCATGTTTAGCGATCGAGGTAGGGTGTATCGAAACCGAGGAGGACGCGAATCCCGGCCACGAACGCACCAATAGCGGCACCGATCAGCAGCCCACGGGCACCGGCCAGCGCCACATAATCATTGAGCCACTGGGCGGCTATCCCTAAACCTGGCAGCACCGCGATGGGCGGAAGTTGCGCGATCAGCACCAAGGCTGCGACAACAATGATGACTGTAGCTTCACCACTCCCCCGTCGCAGCGCCCGCAGGGCAGCACTAAGGCTAAAGAATGCCAGGAGGGCCAGCAGACTCGCGGCAAGCGGTTCATAGACGGCTCGAAAAAAGATCCGGATCGGCACCTCCGCCAGACTGCTCGGCATCTGGAGACTGCCACCGCCACCGGGTAGCGGGAAGAAGATTCCCGCCACAATCATCGCCACCATCCCGAGGAGCAGCACAATACTGTAACCGGCGTCAGTGCTGCGCTGACGCAAGCGCCCCATATGGGAACCGATGACATTGAAGATACCCAAGAGCAGCGCGACCGCCGTAATGATGGCAGCCCAATCAATCAGGGTCGTCGCCACAACAGCGAAGCCACCCCCACCGCCGCTGTAATCAACGAGTACGATCAACCCGCAGACTCCAGCGATGAGGACAGCAAGCAGACGTTTGGGGTCTCGCAGCAACAACATAGGGTCTTCCGTGCATCGTCGGGCAGCGCAATTTGGGGGTGTTAGCGCGACAGGGGCAAGGGTGGTAACTGGAGTGTGGGCTGAACCAAGCTATAGACAAAACCGCCGATCAGCAGCAAAATCACGACTGTGCGTAGCACATCTTGGGTGAGCAGGCGTGCTTGGGGTAGCCGTGCGGTGGTGACATACGCCTCGGCGGCGAAAATCTCCTCACCAATCAACGTCGCCGGCGTGGTGAGCATCATCAAGGGTAAGGCCACACTGCTTGTCGTCCCGGCCACTTGGGGCAGATCGCGTCGGGCACCCTCTTCACCAAGCAGCAAAAATTCCTGGTTGAAGCCGCCAATCAGGGCGCTGGCTTCGAGCAGGTGCTGTCGGTAAAGCGTGGTGACACCGGCGGCGTAGGCTAATTCATCGTTGTGGGCGAGCAACTGCACCCGTGACGGATCATAGTCTTGGGCTTGTCCGGCCATCTGATAGGCTTGGCGAACGCTGCCGCGCAGGGCCAGATGGGCCACCGCGTCGCCTGAACTGACGAGGATCGGGGCACCGTTGAGCGCCGCTTCACTGGCGACGCGCTCGGCGACCAAGAGGCCGGCGATCAACTCGGCGGTGGTGGCGCGGCCCCCGTCAGCCGCCCCGAGGACGCTGGCACCGGGGGCCACATGGGTGGCGCGGCCCGTCTCGGCACCGCGTCCGATGGCTGCGCGCAACGTGTCAAGGGCGGGGAGAGGCCGTCGTTGCGGCAACCGCCCCGCGCCAACTCGTGCGTGGTGCAGCCAAGTCATGGCGACGACGACGAGGAGCACAAGCAGAATCAGAATCGTCTCAGGGGCGAGCGGCATGGGCAGACTCCAGCCATTGGGCCGTAACAACGCTTTTATAGACGAGGCGGGATTCTTCACCGAAAGTGTAACCTAGGCAAAACGGTTTGTCAATCCTTGGCAGCAAACGCATGCATGGCGGTTGCAACGTCTGGGATGCAGCGTGACTCGTGACCCGTGACTCGTGACCCGTGATTGGGCCGCGCCCTCACGCCTCACGCCTCACGCCAGAATCGTTTAAAAGATCCCCAAAATAAACCCGCCCCAGCGCAACAAAGAGCCAGTAGGCAAAGGCGAGATCAGGCCAAAAGTAGAACTGATCCACGAGTCCGTGAACCAAAGCACCGCTCAGCGCTGCGAGCACGCCCGCCATCAGGGCTGGCCCTACGGTGGCCCCACGCAGCCCGTCGCCGCCCGCCACCAGCGCCCGCCGCCCATCGCCGTAAAGGCGGATGACTAGCCACAGGCAGGCCACTAGGCCCAAAGGGCCGAGGCGCAAGGCCATGTCGAGGAACAGGTTGTGCGGGTGGGCCGTGTTGATCTCGTTGGTGCCGAGCAGCGCCGGGTCAATGTATTGCGGGTAGAAATGTCCGAACTGGTCAAGCCCGATGCCCAGGGGATGCTCGCGCAACATCGTCAGGGCGGCGCTCCAAGTCTTTAGCCTGACGCCGCTACTGGCCCCGAAGGGGTTGAGCCGCTCGATGTTGCGCGCCAGCACGCCCAGCGCCACCAAGCCGCCAAGCCCGCCAAGCCCAGCAAGCGCCACCACCACGCGCCGGTTCCGCCACACGTGCTTTGGCAGCATCGTCACGGCGATGACCAGCGTGGCGACGCCCGCCCCAAGGTACGCCCCCCGCGAGAATGAGGCCAGCAGTCCGCCGAGGCACAGGGCTGTTATCAGTGCGTAAGGCCATGCCCGCCACAGCCCCGCCCGCCGATCCG
>CAIRDL010001115.1 GCA_903877345.1 uncultured Oscillochloris sp.
ATTCGGCGGGAACTGGTCGTATCTGCTCAACTTGAGCAGATAGACGGTCGGCCCGTCACGCCCAACGGCACAACCGACCCGCACGCAGAACGCAGTCACCTCGTTGGAGGTGCTGACCAGACGGGGGCAGCGGTTCGTTCCGAACCGGCGCTATCCTCGGAATTTCCGAGGATAGACGAGCGTCCCGTCACGCCCAACGGCACAATCGACCCGCACGCGGAGCGCCGTGAACCCCCACGCGACGGGGCTTCCACCGCGAAGGAACCGCCGACGCAGCCCCCCTTGCCGCCTGAATTCAGCGTGCATCACCAGCGTGTGGCGACCGCTGGCGGAAGCCTCACCCACAACGGGGAGGTCTTCGTGCTCGTTGCCCCCGATGGCACGGTCAGCGAGCATCGCGCATGGCTGAGCGCGTTGACCCGGTTGTGGGCGTTCGCTCGCCCTGGCGATGGCGAGGATACCGCGACCATCCGTGACGCACCGGCAGGCGCGGCGTGTCCAGCGCTGGATGCCGACGAAGCTCGTGCGGCCCGTGCGGCGCTGGAGGCCGACGAAGCCGACGAGGCCCGTGATGTGCATGAGGCGCTGGATGCCGACGAAACCCGTGCGGTGTATGAAGCATGGGCAGCATGTGCGGATGCTGCGCCAGACGAGCCTGACGACGACCCGGAGGCGGATGCATGGATGCCCGCTCCGCCTGAAGCAGCCGAACCCCATACGCCGCCGCCACCTCCAGAACCTCCGCATGACCGAAACACAATCACCGTCGCCGTCGAACACGCCCGCGCCGAAGCGTTGCATGCGGCGCGACCGCGCCTCGTGCGGATCATCGGTGCGGTGCTGACCTCAAGCCGCGACGAAGTGGATGCGCCTGCCGCCCACTCGTCGGAGCCGCCCTCCAGGACGCCCTGCTCACCCGGTTGCGGCGCTGTAGCGACGCGACCCTCGCCTGGGCGCTCAACGACCCGCCCCCCGATGACCGCCCCACCCTCGCGAGCAGCATCGCACGCACCGACGCCGACGCCGACACCGACGTCCATCTGGCCGACCAGATGGGCAACGTGCGGAGGGCCGCATGAACCCGATGCACCACCGCGCCCGCCGACTCCGGGAGGCGTGGCTGGCAGGCACCATCTCCACGCACACCTACCGCTGGCTCGCCGTGTCGCTCCGCCGCTTCGGACTCTCCTGGAGGAGGAACCGATGACTACCCACACCGCCGGACGCGGCCCCGCCCTCCCCGCCTGCACGGCACGAGGGAGGCGCTTGCACGTCGCGGTATCTCCGCATAAAATAGACCTGGTGGAGCATTCGCCTTTTAGCGAAACCCCACCAGGCTTTTCCAACCGTGGTGCGCCCAGTCTGTACCAGATAACAGCGCCCCACCCGCCCTCATCGGACCAATGCGAGACGCATCAGCGTGACGAGCTATTTTCTCTATCTTACCACACCACGCTGCGATTCGCTGCACGGGCCCGACGGGGGGGCGTAGACCAAAGGAAGGAGACATCCCCCAATGACCCACCCCTGTCCACTGCGTGACCCGGAACGCGCCGCCTTCTTCGCCGCCCTCGGCTGGCACGGCGGAGCCGTTGAAATCGTCGCTGGATCCAATCAGCCCGCCAATCCCGACAAGATTGATCTGCTGGTCTGGAATCGAGACACCTTTGGCAGCGAACGACCGCATACCCGCGTCTGGATTGCCCCCACGGACCTCGCGGCCCTCGAACGCCACATCGCCGAGCTTGCCGCGCAGTGGGGCAACGTCTACGTCTCGATTGGCACCTATGGCCGTGGGCCCAATCCGTTCCGTCCAGGAAGCTCCCATTTCAGTCGCTGCACCCCGTTGCCCCGGTTCGGCTTTGTCCTGGACGATGTGACCGACCTCAGCCAGTTGCACCTTGCCCCAAGTTGGGCCATCGAGACCAGCCCCAACAATTTCCAGGTCGGCTACACCAGCACCGTCATGCTCAGCCCGGCCCACGCGGCTCAGCTTGCCCGTGGGGCCGCCCGCCTCAGCGGCTGCGACCTCAGTGGCACCGACGCCACCCAACTCATTCGCGTGCCGAATACACTCAACACCAAGGCCAAGTACCACGGCCACGCAGGCGACCCGACGACCGACCAGGCACCACAGGGCTGGACGGTGCGCCTCGTGCTTGCCGACGGCCCGCGCTACACCCCGGAGCAGCTAGCAGCCGTCTTTGTGCCGCCCACGAGCGAGGCGCTGTCCGCCCCGGTAAAGCCCGCCACCAATGCGATCCTTACTAACACCCCGGATGCGACCGCCACACCGCCCCCAGCGCCCCAGAGCGGTGCCTGGGCCAATCTCCCGGACGGACACACGCTGATGCAGACACCACGCTATCAGGCACTCTTCCGCAAACGCCCCCAACTCGCCGCCCTGCAACGCGGTGAGCGCATCGCCCTCATCACCGCCGCCGGAATCGATTCCAGCGATAGCCAGCAAGTGGCGGTGCTTATCGCCAATCTGCTTACGACCGGACAGACCGCTTCCAATGGAACCTTCATCCCCGGCTTAGGCGCACCGCCACTCGACGAAATTCGCGCCGTCGCCCTCGTGTGGCACGCCCGCCTGCGCCCGAACTATGCGATGAGCCACTACCTAACCGACATTGACCGCCTGATTGCGAAATACCAACCCATCGGGTATCACCCCATCCCCACGCGGATTCACGCAGCGCCCATCCCCTGCCTCACGCCCCGCCAACGCGGGCGTCCGTCCGGGGAACAAGCCCGTCAGGTCGAGAATCTCGACGCCGTGCTCGCCACCATGACGACGGACGCCGACGGCTTTATCCACACCTTCCGCGCCACGCTCGCACAGCGCTTACACCTCAGCGTACGCACCATCACGACCTATCTGGGCATCTTGCAGCGCACGCACCGCTTAGAATACCGCCCCGACCCCCGTGAACTCATCATCCGGCGGACGCCTGCGCGCCGCACCCCCGCGAAGGCATTTACGTGCCAGCCCATTCAGGGCATTGGGACGCGGCAAACCCCCACGCCTCATGCGCGCGCATGTAATGAGATACACACCCCGCCCCCCGCCCCCGCCATCGTCGCGCCGCCGACGAGTGCGTGCGCTGCCCCAGAAGCCGCTCCGGAGGCCGCACCCCCGGCCCCATCCGCCGCCGTGCCGGGGGCCAAAGCGCCGCTGGCGGTCTCTGCGCCCGTAGCCGTACAGGCAGCCGTTTCGCCGGTGGGGACGGCTTCAGGGGCTTCGGCGGCTCCGGTGGCTCCGGTAGTGCTTCGCCCGACGCTTGCGGAACTGGTGG
>CAIRDL010001116.1 GCA_903877345.1 uncultured Oscillochloris sp.
GCCTTGGCCGCCGCGCTTGCGCCCCGCTCCGGGCCAGAAGCGCTTTTGGCTGCCCCCGAGGTACGCCAGATGCTCCAGGGTCTGACGGTGCAACAGGTGCTTTTGGGCCAGCTTGATGCGGATCAGCACCAACTCACTCCGTTGGCCGCGACGGGTGGCTCTATGCCCCAACGCTTGCTGGTGCAGCATCACGGCGTGGTCGCCAGCGTGATCCGGCGCGGACGCCCCGGTAGCGCTGCTTCGATGGCCGCCAGTGGTCTCGACGGCTTGGGCGTCTGGGCCCAAGGTGGCGCGCTCACGGCGGTGCCTCTGTTGCGTGATGAGCGGGCGTGGGGGCTGTTGCTGGCAGCGAGTCCCCGCCCGCTGTCTGGGCCGGCGCTCACCAAGCTTGCCGGTCTTGGGGCACTGTTGGCGCTACAGCTTGGCACAACCACGGCGGCAGGAACGCTGGCCCACAGTCCGGCACCGCGCCCCGGCCCCACCCAAGTTGCGACTCGCCCAGTCACGTCTGGCCCGACGGCTATCGAGCGGGCGGCACCACGGGTGGTGCCACGGGCTGCCTCGACGATCACCCGCGATTTGGGTGCCCTCTTGGCTCAGCTTGGTGATGCCGTGCTACTCGTAGACGGTCAGGGGCGCGTGGCGGCTTACACCGATGCGCTGGCACGCCTGCTCGGCATGAGCATGGACGCCCACGGTCAGCCGCTCGTCGCTAGTGGTGGCGCTTGTTTGGCCCCGCTGCTGACCGAGGTGCTTATGGACGAGCCGGTTGAGGCGCTTGAGGTTGAACTGCCCACCGGCGGCAAGGCGACTGCAACGGTGGTCGAGTTTGCCCAGGGGCTTTGGGCCTTTGTGCTGCGTCAGGCTGCCGTTGCTGCATCGCCTGATTCGCCCGTCACGTTCCAGGCACCCGCCGCGCCGGTGCAGCCGAATATCGTCACTGACGGTGAGCGCAACGAGAGTTTCCTCTCCAATTTCTCCAATATCATCAGAATTCCGCTGCGCGAGCTGCGCGAACTGATTACGCGGGTGCCGGCGGCGGGCCAACTGAACGAGCAACAGTCACGCCTTATCGGGCAGGTAGTGAAACTCAACAGCGAATTGACCATGCTGGTGAATGATCTGCTCGCTTTGGGCCAAATCCGTCTGGAGTCGAGCGAGCACCGGGCACCTCTGCGCCTCGATCTGCTGATTGACGCCGCCGTCGGTACTCAGTATGCTGAATTTGGACGGCGCGGCCAACATGTGATTACCGACTTGCCCCCAGGCTTGCCCCGGGTGTCCGGCTCGGAAGAGGGCCTGGGGCGGGCGCTCGCCGCCCTGATTGACAATGCGATCAAGTACAGTCCGGCGGGTGCCCAGATTACCGTTAAGGCGTATCAGGAGGGTAATGAGGTCGTCGTCAGCATTGAGGATACCGGCCCTGGCTTGCTCCCCGAAGAATTGGAGCAGGTGTTCGACCCTTTTTTTCGCGCCGAAAGCACCGTGCCGCTCGGCATCTCCGGGCGTGGTCTCGGACTCACCATCACCAAAGCGGTGATTGAGCAGCACAACGGACGCATTTGGGCCACCAGCACCCCCGGGGCAGGCACCATGTTTGCCTTTAGTCTCCCCTGTGGTGAGGCCGCAGCTCCTTCCCCCAACCCTGGCGCTAGTGCCAGCTACCGCTGAGGTCGCTATGAAGTCGCGAATTCTGATCTATGATCTTGAGGCCGCTAAGAGTCAGGCCATCAGCCGCGAGCTGACGACCCTGGCTCACGGCGACACCCTTGCGATTAGTACGGCGCGTTCGGTAGCATCGGTGCGCCTCCAGACCGCGCACCAAAGCCCCAATCTGTTGCTCGCCGCGCTCACCAATGACAGTATGATGCTGGCGAAGCGGATTCACGAGCGGACACCTGCCACCAAGGTGCTCTTCCTTTATGATCCGGGGGCGACCACAGCGTTAGCCGAGGCCGCCCGTCAGTCTGGTTGGCTCGCCGTGGATCGCAGCACCGACAGTGTGCAACTTGCCCGCCAAGCTGGTGCGCTGATCGGCCTCTGTCCGGTCGAGTCGGGCCAAACTGCCGTGACCGACACCCAACGTCCCGCCGCAACCCTGGGCGATGTCCAACTTCTGCTCGACGTATTACGTCGCCAGACACAGGCCCAGTTGGTGTTGTTCACTGATCAGCTTGGCAATCTCATCACCCAACGCGGCGATACTGGTACCCTCGACATTGTGGCGCTTACCTCGCTGATCGCAGGCGGCTTCAGCAACTCACTCGAACTTGGGCGGGCCATGCACGATCCCGAGACGCGCCACCTGAACCTGCTCGAAGGCCAGATCTACGATGTCTACGCGACCAACGCGGGGAACGACCGCTTGTTGGCGCTCGTGTTTGATAAAAGGTTTGTCGAGCCGAAGCTTGGCTTTGTCTGGCTGCTGCTCAAGCGGGGAGCCGCCCAGTTGAGTCAGATGCACATCGTTGAGGGTAGCCTTAACGCGACACTCTACACTGAATTAACTGAGTCAATGAACAGTGAGTTTGATCGGCTTTTTGGCGATGACTTAGATCCGGATCGCTAAACGCGCAATGTGCGGAAAGCATGGTGAGCCTATGTCCCGTTCACAACTTGTCTTCTCAGTGGCCCAACTCAAAGAGATCCAAGGGCTGTTGGCGCAGTTTAGCCAGCAAGCTGACGTGCGTTGTGCGATTCTTGCTGACATGAGCGGCCAGGATATCGTGAGTTGGGCCGCCCGCACGGGTACAGATCTTGACAGTATTTCCGCCTTGGCCGCAGGCAACATCATGGCGACGCTTGAAATCGGGCGGCTGCTTGGTGGGCAACGCGCCTGCAATATGGTGGTGCAAGAACATGATGATATGACCATTCTGGTGGCGCGGGTGGGCCAAGGGTTGCTGCTGTTGGTGGCTACGGCCCGCGATGTGCCGCTGGGTTGGTCGCGGCTGACGATCAAGCGAGCGATTGACCGCATTCTGCCGATTGTCGGCACGGCGGCGATGGTCGCCCCGCCGCCAGGGATTTCTGACGATTTCGAGCACATCTTCTCTTCACAACTCGACTCCATTTGGTGAGGTGGTCATGTTCATTAACTGGGCTCTGGGCGAGCTAAACCTGAAGATTGTGTACTACGGCGCAGCGTTGAGCGGCAAGACCACCAATCTCCAGTACATTCATGCCCGCACGCCAGCAAAACTCCGTGGGCGGCTTATCTCGCTGAAGACCCAACAGGAGCGCACGCTCCTGTTTGATTTTCTTCAGCTTGAAATGGGCCGGGTCAACAATCTAAAGCCGAAGTTCAAACTCTACACGGTGCCCGGCCAAGTGTACTATGCCGCCAGCCGCCGCCTGATTCTCCAGGGTACTGACGGTATCGTTTTTGTGGTTGACTCGCAGGTTGGGCGGCTGGCCGAGAACCAAGAGTCTTGGTATACGATGGAGGAGCACCTGATTGAGCTTGGGCAGGACATCAGCACGTTTCCGATTATTGTGCAACTCAACAAGCGCGACCTGCCACACGTCCTCTCAGCTGCCGAGTTGCGCCGCCACCTCGACATTCAGAAGCGGCCTTGCTTTGAGGCGTCGGCGCTGCAAGGCAACGGGGTTTTCGACACCCTCAAGTCGGCGATGAACGCGGTGGTAGGGCAGATGCGGCGGGCGGTTTAACCCTAGCCAGGGCAAGGGCCAAGCTTCACCCTGCACGCCAATGGATCAGGAGTCGCTATGTCCTATTTGCGCGGAACGTTCGCCCTGCTCAGCCCGGCGGCGCTGCTCCAGGCGCTGTGCCAAGAGCAGCGTTCGGTCTACATGGTCGCCCAACAAGGGACCGCGAGGGCTGCAGTCTGGATTACGGAGGGGCTGATTGTGGGTGCGCGTTGCGAAGAGCTTGATGGCCCCGAAGCGGTGTATCGTTTGGCGAGTTGGAACGAGGGGCGGTTCCTCGTGACTACCGCCCGCGATGATGCGCCTGGAACGATGGTCGCCACTTGCGAGGAGTTGCTGTTGGAGGCGGCGCGGCGGCGTGACGAGGCTTGGTAGGGCAAGCGGAAAATTTAAAAACAGCCCATCTGATCCGTGCTGCGTGATCCGTGATTGGTCAGGATGCGGCCTGGTCACGGATCACGCAGCACGGATCATTTGCTAGATGA
>CAIRDL010001117.1 GCA_903877345.1 uncultured Oscillochloris sp.
CAGCGCCCGTTGGCTGCGCTTGTCGAAGCCAACGCTTTTGCAAGCAACCTTCGTTGACGGACTACTCAGTGGTCAGCCGTCAACAATCTAAAATCTGCAACCAATGAGCCGCATCGTCGCTGAAGGTCTGGTCAAGCAATTCCCCGGTGAACCGCTGCCTGCGGTCGCCGGGGTAAGCTTCGCCGTTGCGTCGGGCGAACTGATTGTGCTGCTCGGCCCCTCGGGTTGCGGCAAGACGACGCTGCTCAAGCTGATCAATCGGTTGTACGAGCCGACAGGCGGGCGGTTGTTGCTTGATGGCACCGACGCCCAGAGTCTTCCCGTCACGGCGCTGCGGCGGCGTATCGGTTACGCCATCCAACAGACCGGCCTTTTCCCCCATATGCGGGTCGCCCAAAATATCGCCGTCGTGCCCCACCTGCTCGACTGGCCCCGTCCCCGGATTGAGGCCCGCACCGACGCATTGCTCGCGCTGGTCGGCCTGCCCCAGAGCTACCGGACGCGCTTTCCGCACCAACTCTCGGGCGGCGAGCAGCAACGGGTCGGCTTGGCCCGCGCCCTTGCGGCAGACCCGGCGCTCTTGCTGATGGATGAGCCTTTTGGGGCGCTCGACGCCATCACCCGCGTGCATCTCCAAGAAGCATTGCTCACCATTCAGCGCCAACTCCACAAGACGATTCTCTTTGTCACCCACGATGTTGAAGAGGCGCTCCAGTTGGCTGACCGCATTATGGTCATGCGGGCGGGGCAGATTGTGCAGTTCGCCACGCCCCACATCCTGCTGACGCGCCCCAAGGACCCGTTCGTCGCGCAGCTTGTTGGGGCCGCCGATGGGTTGCGCCAACTCAGTCTGTTGCGGGTCGAGGCGGCGCTGACCCAACGCGCTGGCGAGGGGGCCAACGATGCCGCTGGTCTGCCGGTACTGCGCCCCAGTGACGATTTGCGCTTCGCTTTGGTGCAACTGCTTGGCGCGGGGTGCGATGCTTTGCCCGTGATTGCGGATGGCCCTGTACTTGGTTGGCTCACCCTTGCCGACGTGCGCGCCATGCTCCGCCCCGTGACCGCAGAACACGAGGGGTGAGGCCCTCTGAATGATTCAGATCGCAACTGACTACTAATTAAAAAGTCGTTCAGCAAAGGTTGTACTTTTCCTGCGCATGTAATGTTATGATGACTGCATAAAGCAACAACGTGTGCTCCGTCACCGGGATTGAACCGCCTGTTGCAGGTGGGGTTCAGGTACCGCAAAGCCCGGTCGGCGGTTTGCCCCAGAGAAAGGTACGGCAGTGTCGGCCAAGATCTTGGTTGTGGATGACGATCCTGCGATCCTCGATCTGCTCGTCCGCATACTCCAACGCGACAACTATATTGCGATCACCGCTACGAACGGGCTTGAAGCCTTGGAGGCGGTTGCGCGTGAAGCCCCCGACCTTATCTTGCTCGATGTCACGATGCCGATGCTCGATGGGTTTGCCGTGTGTCAACGGCTGAAGGACAACGAGGCAACCGCCCTGATCCCGGTGACGATGCTCACGGGGCTTGATGACCGGGAGCATCGGCAGCGCGGCCTCGAGGTTGGGGCGGACGATTTTCTCACCAAACCTTTTGAGCAGAGCCTTTTGCGGGCGCGCATTCGCTCGCAGTTGCGGATCAAGCGGTTGACCGACCAACTCGAACGGACAGAGCATGTGATTTTTATGCTGGCCTTGGCAGTCGAGGCGAAGGACGCCTATACCGAGGGCCACTTGCGGCGGCTTTCAAGCTACAGCGAGCAATTGGCCCTTGCCGCCGGCATCCCCCAAGAGCAGCACAAGGCGATTCGCTTCGGGGGCTTGCTGCACGATATTGGCAAGGTTTCGATTGATGACGCGATCCTCGGCAAGCCGGGCGCGCTTACCCCTGAAGAGTACGAGCAGATTAAGCTGCACCCGGAGTATGGGGCGCGGATTGTCCACCCAATGCGCTTTGCGACAGAGGTGGAGCCAATTATTCGCCACCACCATGAGCGTTGGGACGGTAAGGGCTATCCTTGCGGCTTACGCGGCGAGGCGATTCCCATTGGGGCGCGCATCGTCGCCGTCGTTGACGCCTACGATGCGATGATGACGGATCGCCCGTATCGGCGTGCCCTTGGCCTTGAGGAGACGCTCCGCCGGATGCGCGAGGGCCGGGGACGCGAGTGGGATCCGACTCTGCTTGACCTGTTCATTGAACTGGTTGAGCAGCACCGGCTTGAGGAACCCTTCATTGAGGGCGCGCTGACGATGGCGGTGCCCACCGAACGGTTGAATGGCCGCGAGGCGTGAGAGATGGTAGATTTTGGATGTACCTACCCAATAATCCGGGGAAGGGGCAGTTTGTACCCACAAGAGCCGGAGGCTTCACAACCAGTTCAGGATTGCTATAGTAGGGGCTTATAGCCCCGTGCGAGGCACGCTAACGCGGCTAAAATCGCTACGACAAGCCACGAGCCGCTAGCGCGGCAATCCAAAATCCAAATCATGCACCAACTCACCTTGGCCGACCACTGGCAGATCCGCCCCCTCGACGCCTTCCGCCAAGGGCTTTACCCGCGTGATGATGCGGGTTGGCTGGCGGCCCAGGTGCCCGCCCACTGGCAGCAACTCCCTGGCCTCGCCCAACACACGGGGAAGGTCGTCTACCGCACCACGTTTCGCCTCGCTGCCCCGGCGTCGGGTGAGCGGCACTGGTTGCGCCTCAACGGGGTCTTTTACCGCACGCAGGTCTACCTCAACGGTGTGGCGCTCGGTGGACACGAGGGCTATTTCGCGCCTTATGAGCCTGAAATCTCCGGCCTTTTGGTAGATGAAAACATCCTGCTCATTGAGGTTGATTGCCCCGAAGAGCGCAATAAGCTCGGCAAGACGCTGGTGACGGGCATTTTTTCGCATTGGGATTGCTTTGACCCGCAAGCGAACCCCGGCGGCATCTGGCTGCCTGTTGAGGTTCACGCCAGCGGTGCGGTGCGCCTGCACCATGCTCGTCTGCTCACCGTCGCTTGCGATGACCGCTTCGCCCAGGTGCGCTTCGATCTTGATCTGAATGCCGCCGCCGCTGGTCCCGTCACGCTGCGGCTCAGGTTTACCCCGCGTACCTTCGAGGCCGCGCCCCAGCTTTTTGAGCAGCAGCGTCGCTTGCGCCCCGGCCCGCAGGAAATCGGCGGCCTCATCAAGTTGCGCGACCCACGGCTCTGGTGGACGCACGACTTGGGGCGACCCGACCTCTACGCGGTGACGGTGGAAGTGCTTTGCGAGAACACCGTCAGCGACGCATGTGAAGTTACGTTTGGCGTGCGTACGTTTGAACTGCGGCACTGGATTGCCCATCTCAACGGCGTGCGTTTCCTAGTCAAAGGTAACAACTACCCGCCCGGCGATATGCGGATCGCCACGATGACCCGCGAACGGTACGACGCCGACTTGCGCCTCGTTCGCGACGCCCACATGAATATGCTGCGCGTTCACGCTCACATTGACCACCCCCAACTCTACGAGGCGGCTGATGCGGCGGGCATCTTGCTCTGGCAAGATTTCCCGCTCCAATGGGTTTATGCCCCGCAGGTGCTGCCCGAAGCCCGGCGTCAGGCCCGACTAATGGTGCGGCTCTTGGGCAGTCACCCGTCAATCGCCGTCTGGTGTATGCACAACGAGGCTTTTTTTATCGAGGATACCGCTGACGAGAGCGTTTTGGCCCGCCTTCGCACCCAAGTCACCGCCCTCGGCTTTAGCTGGAACCGCGATGTGTTGGACACGCAACTCAAGGCGATTGCCGAAGCTGCCGACCCAACGCGGCCCGTCGTGCGCTCCTCCGGTGAATTCCATCTGCCCTATGTGCGTGAAGGTACCGACGGCCATGCCTACTTTGGCTGGTACAGCAACCACGGCACGCTTGCGGACGCCGAAGTGATGCAACGGCGCTTCTCTGGCAATATGAGCTTTATGACCGAGTTTGGGGCGCAGAGTTTCCCCAATTTGGCGAGTAGCCGCCGCTTCATCAGCGA
>CAIRDL010001118.1 GCA_903877345.1 uncultured Oscillochloris sp.
CCCCCCCCCCCCCCCCCCCCCCCCCCCCCCCCCCCCCCCCCCCCCCCCCCCCGGGGGTTAGGATTCAGCATTACGCATTACGCATTACGCATTACGCATTACGCATCACGCATTACGCATCACGCATTACGCATCACGCATCACGCATTACGCATCACGCATCACGCATCACGTATTACGCATTACGTGTTACACATTAGGCAGCAGAACAGGATTACCCTATGGTACCCCGGCCACCAAAGTTCTGCACCAACTGTGGAACCGCGTTACCTGCAGGCACCGTGCGTTTCTGCATCGCGTGTGGGCATCCGTTTCACGACCCAACCGCCGAGCATGACGACGAAGGCGCGCCGGGTATCACCGGCCCAACCGTGCGCCTCGCCAACGCCCGCGTCGCGCAACAGGTGATTGGTGGCACGGTAAAACTGCCGGTCAGCGGGGCGGTGCCGCCGGGCCTTTGGGTGCGTGACGAAGCGCCTGGCCCCGAGGATGTCGTGGCGATCTACCCGCCGTTGCGCCCCGTGAGTGGCGGATGGAGCGGCGTGATTGGGCGTGGTTGGCAGCAAGCGGGGAGCGAAGCCAAAGGCTCGCAGATGCTCTTCCACTTTCTGGCCGAAGTTACATGGTTTCCCGCCAACGGTTGCGGCGCTGGTCTGCATCTCCGCACCGAAGTAGCCGCCAGTTCACGGGCCTGGGAAGGGAAAGGGCGGCGAGGCTTTCGCTTCGGCTTACGACGTGACGGGCCAATGCAGATTACGACGGCGGCGTGGCACAATCCAGCGGGACAGCGCTTAGCGAACCAACCGTTGCCGCAGATTCAGTTGATGGCCCCGCCCCGCGTGCCACGGGTGTCCGACCTTGACGACGCCCCTGAATTGATGGTCGCCCCTGAGGCTGCCTTGTGGGTGCAAGGCTCACAGGCACCGGGGGCGTACCGGCTCTACCGCGACCAACTCATGCAAGAACACACCCCGGTTGGGCGAGGCATCACCCTGATTCCGCTGCGGGAAGGGCGGGAACACGGACAGCCCTGGTGGGGTAAGCTACTTGCGGGCGCGCTGCCGCTACGGTATCGCGCCCGCGTCTTGCACCCCTTCGTTTGCGGGCTGGCCGAATGGGCTGGGCGGTTGCACACCATTCGCGAAGAAGCCCGCAGCCTGGGCCTCGACCTCGATCCCGCGCTCGCCGCCGAGTGGTGGCTGGATCGCCAGGGCTACGACGGCGTCATCTTCACGGCAGCCCAAGAGCGTTACGCTGCAGAGCGCGTGCTGA
The DNA here is from genome assembly GCA_903877345.1 of uncultured Oscillochloris sp. Taxonomy (GTDB): domain Bacteria; phylum Chloroflexota; class Chloroflexia; order Chloroflexales; family Chloroflexaceae; genus CAIWXH01. The sequence continues at coordinate 1,273 of CAIRDL010001118.1, forward strand.
TCGTCTTTCAACGAGGGCAATTGGTAAAGATAAAGGACTGACACCGTTTTGACGCTACTCCCTCGGTCGGCTATAATGGCCTGCGGGCCGGTAGCTCAGTGGTAGAGCACCTGACTTTTAATCAGAGGGTCGCGGGTTCGATCCCCGCCCGGCTCACCAGAAAAAAATAGACTCGCCAACGCGACTAATGCTGCGGGTGACCTAGCCTTTGCTCTGTCGGACATGTAGCAGGGCGGTCTGTCTTTCCTTCCTTCAAAGCCGCGCAACGGGCGGCCAGGGAAAAAGCCGTGACTCTGAAAGAGGCGCACTGGACAACAGCGAATTAGTCGGCTTCCCCGATGACGGGAAGCGTTATGCGATCATCGGCGGAGACCTGTACGTGGCGAAGCAATCCCACTGGCAGCATCAGTTTGCCAGCGGCCAATTGGTTCGTTTTCTTGAAGAATGGAACGAGGTCGGCGTGGGTCAGGGTGGATGGAGCGTGCTCGCAGCGAAGAGCATCCCCGGCCCCTGCTGCAACCTGCGCCTAAGTTTCCTTCACCGCCAGTGCAGCCGCACACCTCGCCAGTGCAACTGCACCCCTCGCCAGTGCAGCCGCACCCCTCGCCAGTACAGCCGCACCCCTCGCCAGTGCAACTGCACACCTCGCCAGTGCAGCCTCCTTGGGAGCGCGGGCATCTCGCCCGCATGCCAGGAGAGCTGCACCGCCGAGGTAGGGCTACGTCAACGTCACATGCCGGGAGGCTCAAGCCTCCGGCTACGGGGACGAAGCCTGCGTTCGCGGGCTGATCGAGCCTGCTTCAGCAGGCTTGGTAAACGTAGCCGAGGGCTTCAGCCCCACGGCGAGCGACGTTGCCGTGGCCTTCCCTGCGGTAGCTCCCGCGCTAGTACATCATCCGAGTAATGCTGATGGGTTGTCCGAAGGCCGTAGAGGCGGCTCGCGAGCCGCCCCAACCGGGTCTTATCCACTTAGCCCGTACTGCCGCGCTGCCTCGGCCTCCGGGCCGAGGACTAACTCGATGTGTCCGGCGTTGGCGTCGCTGCCCTTGATGATGCGGTAGGTCATGCCGTTGGCACTGGCTACCTGGCGGGCGAAGCTCTGCTTGGCCAGCACCACCGGCGCGTCAATCTTGTTGTCGCCCTTGACCTCGACAATGGTCAGGGCACCGCTGGTCGCCTGAAGCAGGAAGTCCGGGTAGTAGCTGCGAATGGTGTGCGAGTCCGGGTCAATGTACTGGATGAAGAAGTCCGACTGGCCGTGGGTGAGCATGCCGGTGAAGTAGAGTTTGGCTACCCGCCCGTCGTGGATCAGTTTCCAGAACAGGTCGCGCTCGGGGGTAGAGTCGAAGCAGTAGGTGTCGAGGTGGAAGCTCTTGCCCGCGTCGGCCCCGGCCTGCGCTTCGTGCGCGATCAGGTGCGTGGCGGCGCTTAGTTCGTAGTAGCCGGCGGCGGGTAGCTTCACCAAGTCTATCTCGTAGTCGTCCGAGCGCTCGAAGTGTTCGACCGCGTAGAGCAGCTCGAAGAGGCGCGGGATGACCCAGTCGTAGAGCAGTTCGTTGAACTCGTTCACCCGCGCCAACAGGGTCGCCATGCCCTCGTTGGTGCAGGCCAGGAGCGCGTCAATCTCCAGGCAGGGCTTGTTCAGGTAGCGTGCGATCTCGGCCACCAAGGTCAGTGCGCTGAAGTCGCGCCGCTCGCGTAGGTGCGAGAGATCCTCGACCTTGATCGCCTGCTTGTAGGCGGCTAGTCCCTCTCGCTCGCTGTGGATGAGCCGGTAGCCTTCGGTGCTGGCGCTGACCAGATCCAGGCTGAAGCGCTCGGGCGGAGTCTTGGTGCGTAGGCTGAAGAGTCGCCGCACCCGTGTGAGCTTGACCTTTTCGATCGGTAGTTTGACGTGGGTTTGCACTACCTCGTGATCCGTGCCGCTGGTCGAGATGGTCGAGATCGAGACGCGGAAGTTTTGCTGAAGCTCGTCTTCGAGGATTTGGACGTTCTCGGCGCTTAGGTAGACTTGGCCGGTGTTTTGGATGGTGCCGATGGCCCGCAGGCAGCGCATGGTCGCCTGGAGGACGAAGATCTTCGACTTGGGTTTGCGATAGAGGGCCACGCCGAAGAGCGAGCGGCAGTTCCAGCCTTCGCGGCCTTTGTTCACCAACAGGATGAACTGCTTGGTCGAATCAGGGGTGTCTAGGCGGTTGAACTCGCGGATGTCGTCGTTGGAGGTGAGTTTGTCGTCGCCGACGTTGACCAGGATGGCGCTGTTGAGGATGCCGTGATCGGCCAACACCTCCTCTACCGCCGGGCGTAGCTCGTTCTGGAGTTCGTCAATCGTCGCGGCGAAAAAGGCCAGCTTCGGGCGCAGCCCTTCGTGGCGGTCGTCAAGGCGGTGGTGGGCCAAGAAGTCGGTGATCGCGATGCGGACGAACTCACGGGTCTTCGGGTTGGTGTAGCCGTGGACGCGCACTTTCTTGAGGAAGTTCTTCGTAATCGCATCCTGAAGCCCGAAAGCGTAGACCACCTCAGGCAGGATCTGGTTCTGGACGTAGGGCGTGCCGGTGTAGTTGTAGCAAGCCACCACCCGCGTACCTGCCGCCTTGAGGCTCGTGGCGAGGGCGTCAATGGTGACGCGCAGGCTGGTCGGTGATGGCTGGACGCCCATATCTTTGGCTAGTTGAGCGCCAAAGGCGTGGTGGGCCTCGTCCACGTAGATGCCGAGTTGCTCCAGGCGGCGCAGCTTCTCGAAGCGCTGGTTCGTAGTCAGATCGGCCTCGCTCTCCAGCGCATCGCCGCCGTACAGGTCAGCATTCGCGGCGTAGACTGAGTTGGGCGCGTAGGTCGGTTTGCCGCTCTGCATCAGCTTGTCCAGCGGCGACTTCTCGCTGTGCTGGCGCTTGAGGATGATCTTCTGCGTATTCGAGATGATCAAATTGAAGCGCGAGCGGTCGAGCAGGTTCAGGCTGACCCCGCTTTCGTCGAGGAAGTGGAAGCGGATGTTGCTGTCGAGCCAAGAGACGTACTCGGTAGGGACAACCCGTGCCTTGTTGAAGGTCTGGATTTCACGCAGCGACTCCAGCACGGTGGTGTCGGGGGCGAAGACCAGGGCGTTGTGGCAGTAGCACTCGTCTTTGGGGAATTTGTTCGCCAGGATGAACTCGTAGAAGATGCAGGTAGCCATCAAGATCGTTTTGCCGGTGCCCATCGTTAGGGCAAAGATGTAGTTCGGGTAAGCCCTTTGATACGCCTGCATATGGGCAAAGACGGCCTCGAACTGCTCTTTGGTCTGTTCGCTGAACAGGCCGAGTTGCCCGGCCTGGCTCAGCGCTGCTTTGCCACGGCCCTCGAAACGTCCGCTCTGCTGCGCCCAATCCTGATAGATCTCGTGGATGGCCTGGTTGCCCAGGAACTCCTTGAGGAAGACGTAGATCTCCAGCGCCGCAAACTGCGGCTGACGCAGGAAGGCGTTGGCATTGGCCGGGTCGTTGTAATCAAGGTATTTGCGGGTCAGCTCGCGGTAGCTCTGGCGGATGCGCCCCCTGTTCTGCCGGTAGAAGGCCAACAGGTGGGTGTAGAAGGCGAAGTCGAGGGAGGCTTGGGGCGAGGGTTTGGCTTTTGGCATTGGCTCAATCTACAATGGATCGGGCAGAGTCCAATCTTCGATAGCGCGATACGCAGCCACCGCCTGTTGAAACGGTTCCCACGAGGGGTCATTCGCCCAGATTCCCGCCACTTGCACCCAGGGATCGTTAACCGGGGCCAATGGGACGGGCAAATCAACTTGGATGATGTGGCTCCGGGTCTGGAGATCGGCGAGGGCGATGCGGAGCGCGGCAATGGCCTCTGCCTCGCTCGTGCCGGAGGCGATCACATCCGCGAGGGCCAGGGCACGCGCTGAATAGCGATTATCAGCGTGACGAGTCACGAGTACAGCAGTCGTCATCAGGGATCCTTTCATCACACAAGGGTGTGGCGCGGGCTTCCAGCCTGCGGTAGTATTCCTGACCGCCTGGAAGGCGGTGCTACCATCTACAATCTACCATCCACCTCCTGCTCCAGCGACTCGGCGAGCAGGTCGGTGATCTTGACCATGATCGTGCCGGCGTCGGCGGGGATGGCGTAGCGCCCGACAACGAGGCCGTCGCCTTCGGGGATGTCAAGCAGGGCCGGTTGGAGCACCGCGCCGTCGTAGTTCCAGTCAATCATCACCGACTCGACTAGCTCGCGCCAGTCGCCCACGTTCTCTTGCTGGAGGCTGAGCTTGGCGAGCAGGTTCATCGGGTAGAACTTCTCGATGCTTACATGGCCGTCGCTGATGATGATTTTGGCCTCGGCGTCGCGCTTGAACTGGATGTCCTGGCGGTCGCGCAGAATGTCAACGACCTCAATATCCAGCTTATGGGTCACTTCGCGCTGGAGGTGAGCGGCTAGTCCCGGCTCGTGGCCCATGCAGACCAAGGTGATGCGCTCGACCGGCTGGGTGGGGTGTTCGGCCTGACGCCGCGCAAAGGCCCGGTAGTCGAAACCGGTGATCAGTTCGTTGAGATCCAGCCGCGTGGCGATGCGGTTGACGGGCATGATTTTGACCATGCGCCCGTCCTTTTCGCCATCAAAGAGGCTGCCGGGTTGGAGCCGGTTGACCTCCAGGGCTTGAAGCAGCAGATCTTTCGCCTCCACCGGGTTGCGGAAGATGTCGTAGTTGTTGACGTTGTAGACCTCGAAGCCGGTGTAGCGGGTTGTGGGCGCATCCACGTTCAGGTCAAGCGTCCCTTGAGGTTGATGAAGTTCGCTGCCTACGGTGATGAGCCGCTTGGTTGTGATCTGCACCGCGCCCAGGTTGATGTCCGCGCCGATGAAGCGCCGACCAAGTTTCATGGCGACGGCCTGGGTGGTGCCAGAACCCATGAAGCAGTCGAAGACGAGATCGCCGGGGTTGGAAGAGGCACGGATGATGCGTTCGAGGAGGGATTCGGGTTTCTGCGTAGGATAGTCCGTTTTAGTATCTTTCATTCCAAGCCAAATATCCTGCACAAAAACTCCTTGACTATCATCTGCGTATACTCGCTCTCGGGGGTTTCCAGTTGAAGACCACTCTATTTTATTCTCTTCATCAAGCCTATTCAGAGTCGCATGCACATATCTCCAGTGGTTGCCAGATGGAGGACTAATACCCCTCCAAGGTTTGCCAGTCTCTCCATTGCGGATTCCAGGAGCGTGTAGGGGAGCTGTCTTATACATCCGACCATCTTTATCGATTAGTGGAAAATCTCCTGTTATTTTTTCTTCTGTACGCGAGGCATATGGTTTATTCCATGTTGTCCCCGAACCTTTGCTATAGAATAAAACAACATCGTGGATATTTCCAAATGCTTGTTTAGTGAAGTTCTTGGGGTTTGCCTTTTCCCTTATGATCTCATTTTGAAAACACCCCCTGCCAAAAACCTCATCAAGTACAACTTTGACGTAGTGGCCCATACCCGCATCCATGTGAATATAAATACTTCCTTTATCGTTAAGAAGTTCCTGTAACAAAATTAGGCGTTCGTAAATAAATTGAAGGTATTCGTCGTTAGTCCAAATGTCTGTATACTGCTTTTCCTCAAATGTATTTTGATCATTTCGGATGATTTTTCCTCGCAGCTTAATAGTTCGCTTATAATCCGCCTTGCTATCAAACGGCGGATCAATATACACCAGTTGCACCTTGCCCCGATACTCCCGCAACAAATGGCTCATCACCTGGAGGTTATCGCCCCAATAGATCTTATTGCGCCAACCGGCAACCTCGGGGCCGTGGGTTTCCTTGTGTTGGGCGGGGTAATACTGGGTTGCGGTAAAGGGGCGTTTACCGCGCCAATGCAGCATCGGGAAGCCCTTAATCGGCTCGAAGGTAAACTGTTCCACGCGGTCAATCGGGCTGTTGTCGGTGGCGTTCGGGCGGCGGGGGGTGGTCATGGGGCAGGCTCCTTTGGCGGACTGCAGATTGTGGATTGCAGATTGTGGATTTGCTGCACTAGGAAGCGGCGCTCATGCTTGATTGGCCCACCAGCGTCCCCCCGCGTGGAAACTACGGGGCTTTAGCCCCGGTAGAGGAAACGCGGGCGCGGCGCAAGGAGGACTCGCACTTCGGATATGCGCGCCGCGAGTCCGGCTGGTCTGTGTGTGCATCAGGCGACCTCGTAGGTGTAGCTATAGCCATCCGCCCGTTGGACGGCGCGAAAGAACCGATGGTGAAGTCCCTGGATCGTGCCTGCGGCAGTCGTGATATTGAAGCTGCGGCTCGTTCGCACGGCGACCCGCCCGACATACATGCCCTGCTTTGTGCCGGTGGTGACGGTCGCCCGCACCATATCGCCGGTCTTGAAGCCCTTCACGACCCGCGCACCCTTCGGGCCAGTACGCGGAAAGCCAAAGGCGTTCATCCGGCACATCTGGCGGGTGCCGTGGCCCATCGCCCGAATGAACAACGGGCGCACCCCTCGGGTATCCAGCACCTCGGGCGTGCTGGCCCCGACGCAGGCGGCGTCGTGCCAGTGAGCCTTGGGCAGCCCCAGGCGGGTGCGGTTGAACGTGGTGCGCCCGCCGGTGCCGACCTCCACCGGCAGGCCGGTGGCGATGAGCCGCCCGTAGAGCGCCCAGCGGGTCTGGTTGACCGCTGCGGCGTCCTTCAGCGGGCGGCGGGCCTGGGCCTGAATCTCGGGGTGGCCAAACGCTTCTGCGGTCTGGGTGCCTTTCCTCGTGTTGCACGGCTCGCAGGCCAGGGCGAGGTTGCTGATCCGATCCGAGCCGCCCCGCGCACGCGGGGTGATATGCTCCACCTGAAGGGGAACACCCGTTGTCCCGCAATAGGCGCAGCGGCGGCCCCACTTTTCGAGGAGGTACTGACGCACCTCGTAGCCCGCCAACGTGCCCTGCTGGTATTCGACACCGCTGATCTCGGCGTGCTCCAGCAGCTGCGTGTCGAAGCGCACCAGTTCCATACTGATGGCAGTGACCGGCACGAACCGCCGCAGCCGGTTGACCCAGGTGCGGGTCGTATCGACCCGGTGGGCGAGGCTGGGAGCCAGCCAGCCCTCCGGCCTGCGCCGGTTGAGGAAGCGGGGCTGGCGGTAGCGGGTCTTGCGCTGCCGCCTGCTGCGGCGGATCGCCCGCCGGCTGAGCAGGGCATCGCGGATGGCCTGCCCCCGGTGAGTCAGCTCGCCCGCCCAGACGACGCGCCCGGTCGTTTCGGCCACCACGGCGATCCCGGTGGTCTTGGAGCCAGGGTCGAGCTTGACCCGGTGCGGGTGGGTGACGCTCGCGGCGGCGCGGCGCTCCTTCAGGCGGATGGTGAATGGGTAGCGCCGCCACACGGCGGCCTTCCCGTGGTCGAGCAGCTGCCGCGCCCGCGCCGGGTGGCACGGGTCGAGTGGCTGGCCGTCGCTGCTGAGGACAAAGACGAAAGACATGATTTTGGATTACTCCAACTCCCCGTAAGGGGGTAAGGTACGCCTCGACAAGGCACATCGGGCTTGTCGTGCCTACGACCTCCCGCCCTTACCCCAGGCGGGTGTGATCGCAGGCGACAGAGCGGCGGGCTGGCAGACGCACCCGCCGGTGTCGTGACCCGTTGTGCGTAGCCCCGTGAAGGGCTGAGTCTGGTCAATACAGGCTTGTCGATTACTCCACAAGCCGCGGGGCTTCAGCCCCTGCGGTTACTGACAGCAAGCTCCTTGGTACACCTTGGGTCGTGTAGGCATGATAGCCGCTGAATGGGCGCTTTGCTATGGCAAGCCAAGCCCTGTCTGAAACGTCCATTCCTTCGCATCACAGTAGTAACGTAGGTCGCAAGGTTGAACACGCCTTGGCAGGGCGCTCAGCAATGGCGAAGTCTTTGGCCTCGATACGCCGCACCACGCGGTCGAAGACGGCAATGGTCTGTTCCACCGAGCGGCTGTTCTTGTCGCGGAAGAAGCCGCGCCCCGGTGTGTCCGTGCCGAGCATGGCCGCGTCAGGGATGCCGACCATCGCCTTACTGTCCTCATGTGAATTGACCCGCAGCGACATCCAGTAGCTCAGGTTATTGAGCAGACCCTCTTTGATCAGCGAAGGTTGTTGCGTGGCAAACAGCAGATGAACGCCGAGGCTACGCCCTTGCTTGCCAACCCGAATCAGTTCATCCTGGAACTGCGGATAGTCGCGAATCATCTCGTCAAATTCGTCAATCGCGATGAAGAGGTTGGGCAAGGGTGGCAAGGGGCCGCGCGCAAGGCTCACCTTGCGGTAGCTCTTGATATTCGGCACATGCTCCTTCGCCAAGAGGCGTTTACGGCGGTCAAGCTCGCTATTCATCGCAATCAAGGCCCGTTCGGCCAAGAAACCAGAAAGATCCGTCACCATCCCCGCCGTATGGGGCAGTTGGTTAATATCGCGGAAGGTGGCCCCGCCCTTGAAGTCAATCAGCAGGAAATTCAGCCGGTCGGGGTGGTGCTTAATCGCCAGGGACATCAGGAAACTGAGCAGCAGTTCGCTCTTGCCAGCCCCAGTGGCCCCGGCAATCATCCCGTGGACACCGTGGATGCCCTCGTGGCAATCCGCACCTCGCTGGGGGCGTGGTGCATGGCGATTTGCCACAACAGCGCCTGAAGCACCTCAAACGACCGTCCACTGGGGCCAGCGATCCCAAGCGAACCCACCGCCCGCAAGTTAACGTCGAGAGGCACATCCCGCACCATGCGGAACTGTTCGGTCAAGAGCAGTGATTCCTCGACATCTTCACTGTACGTACTGACACTGGGCGGCTTTAGCGTAAGGCTGGTAGAGCGATCACCCCGCCCAATCCGCAGACAGAGGAAGTCGGCATCAGTGGGCCGTCGTTCCCAGAGCCGGGTTGCCGCTACTGGCAAACCATCGCGGTTCTGCTCACCGTGGGCAAGCTGCAAGAGCGCCTTGAGGTCGGGGTTATTCTCTTCGTGGCACCTGCGTTGCTGCCGTTCCAATGGCTCAAGACGGCGACGGGTGCGGGCAAGTGCATCCTGGTAGCTCGTCTTATAGGCTAGCACCGCACTTTCGTAATCCTGTTGCTGCTTACGGAAGGTGGTGCGTAAAATCCGTGGGGGGCGGTTGAAGAGTGCGGGAGCCTGATTGGCGGGGTCGCCCGACTGAGCAGGGTCGGCGGGTGCAGGCGAGGCAGCAAAGCTCATTGAAGGTTCCTGTCGCACACAAAGGCATAGACACGCGGGATGTGAGTACGACGCCAGAATCCCAGGAGAACCTAACGGTACTACACCGACTCCCTCCCTAGTACATCATCCGAGTAAATTTGATGGGTAGAGGCGGCTCGCGAGCCGCCTCTACGGCCTTCGGACAACCCATCAGAATTACTCGGACGGTGGCTTCAGCCGGCTAAAGCCTTGACTCCTCTTTACAACCCCAAGAGGATTGCTATAACTGGTGAAAGAAGCTCTTTCTTGCTTCTAGGAACGTGGGCGTCCGCCTGTATGCAGGCAATTCGCCTGTTATACCTCATGCTCCAACAACATCGTTTAGAGGCGGTCTGCGAAGCCTGACTTTGGCTGTGTCACATGGGTGGTTGCCGTAGGTGCGGCTTGGCGGCTCATTACCTGTGGCAACGGGAGGCGCGGTTGCATGCGGGCGGGACGCCCGCGCTCCCAGGTCGTCCTACCGCACGTAGTGTTGTGCTATGATGCGCGAGCATACCCTTGAGGCGCAACATCTTCGCCCCCACGCCCGCAGCAAGATGGAGGTTCGCGATGGCCGCTGAGACCGAAGCCATAACTACCGAGCAAGATGACCCGCCCCCGCGCCCCCGCTACGCTCGTCTGCCGCCGCTCTACAAGGCCATGATCTGGACTTCGTTCGTGATCAATGCGGTGCTGCTCATCATCCTCGGCGTCCTCGGCGGCGTCATGCTCCAAAACCGTAATCAGGTGGGCGACATCGCGACGAATGGCTCGCGCTTCGCAGCCAACAATGTCGCCGAGTTGCAAGACGTGGTGGCCGACCTCCAGGCGGCGACTATCGTCTACACGGTGCCGCTCAACACGCGGCTGCCTATCGAGATGCTGGTGCCGATTAACGGCGACACGATTATGACCCAGCGCAACATTGTGCGCCTCACCGAGCCGGTGCCGCTCCA
>CAIRDL010001119.1 GCA_903877345.1 uncultured Oscillochloris sp.
ATCGCCTGCGAACCGCCCTTTTCCGGCTAGGATCTACTGGGCTTTTACCGCGCTAACCCGTCTAGAGCAAGGTGCGATTATTAAGAGTGCCCCGCCGGAGCCGCCGCCGACGCCTCAAGAGCGCGAGGCGGCTACCCGTGCTGCGACCCCACGGGTGCGCCGCATCAACGCCGCCTAAGCCAAATCAGAGAAACGCGCTCATCCCCGTGATCGCCCGGCCCACAATCAGGGTATTCATTTCATGGGTGCCCTCATAAGAGTAGAGCGCCTCGGCGTCGGCGAAGTAGCGGGCTACGTGATGCTCCAACAGAATCCCGTTGCCGCCCAGAAGCCCACGCCCGATGGCGACTGTTTCGCGCATCCGCTCGCCGCAGAACGCCTTGGCGAGTGAGGCGCGCTCATGGCTCAATGCGCCGTCACGTTCGGCCAGTTGGCTCATCCGCAGACAGAGAGCCTGCATTGCGGTGACATTGCCGAGCATGTGGACGAGACCGCTTTGGACAAGCTGGAAGCCGCTGATCGGGCGTCCGAACTGCATGCGCTGGTTGGCATACTCGAGGGTCTGCTCATACGCCCCCATCGCGGTGCCGGTCATCGCCCAAGCAACGAGGGCACGGGCTAGGGCCAGTTGGCGGGCCACATCGCGGAAGGCATTGACTCCTGGCAGGCGGTTGGCTTCGGGCACACGCACCTGATCGAAGTGCAGATTGGCGTTCTGCACCACGCGCAGGGCCGTTTTGACCTCAATTTTTTCAATATGATAGCCCGGCATGCCCCGCTCGACCACAAAGGCTTTGACCTGGTTCGTGGCAACATCGCGGGCGAAGACCACATTGAGATCCGCCATCGGCGCGTTACCGCACCACTTCTTCTCACCATTGATCACCCAACCGTGACTGTCGTGCCGCGCCGTGGTCAGCAGACCAGCGGCAGCGCCCGAGCCAACCGTCGGCTCGGTGAGCGACCACGTCCCAAGCTGCTCGAAGCGCTCCATTGCGGGCAGCCAGCGCCGTTGTTGCTCGGCAGAGCCGAAGAGCGCGATGGAGCCCATTGCCAAGCCCCAGTGAACGCCAAAAAAGGTATACATAGACGCATCCACGCGGGCCATTTCCATCGCAGCAATGCCAGTGAGCATGGGGCCGAGACCGTTGATGCTGTACGGGCGCGTGCCGAAGGTTTCTTTGACCAGCACGGCGAACGAGGGCAACAGTTCATACGGGAACTCGCCACGTTCCCAGTAGCCATTGATCACTGGGCGCACACGTTGCTCCATATAGGTACGGAGCATCCGTTGGAGTGTGCGCTGCTCGTCGGTCAAGGTGTCGAGAATCGCGTAGAAATCGCCATTTGTTGGTGGCAAATGTTTCGGGGGCCGCTTGCTGGTAATGCTCTTCAACAGCAACCCAAGCTCCTGCGGGCTGACCCCGCCGAAGGGCATAGCGGGCAGCTTGACTTGGTGGAGAAGGTGGGAGAGACCAGCGAAGGGAAGCGAGAAGTGGGCCATAGGGAGCCTCCAGGGGAGGTATGCCACCGACGACAATGGTGTCGTCGGTCAACCAGCGTGTGCCGCACCCCCAGCGTAGCGATAGCAAAGACCGCCGTTCGCAAGCAAACGGCGGTTCGTACAGGCTAAGGTACGGCGGGATGCGAGGGAGTGCGGGCGACGCATACCGCGTTGTATTAAGTGTGTTATATCACAAATAATGCACTGCGTCAAGAGCCGACTGGAGGTTCCGCCGTGCGCCCTATGCCTTCGGCTCGGCACTGGCCCGCAGTTCAGCGGCGACGGCCTCTGGCAGTTGGTGTTCCCAGAGGTGGCCACCCAAGCGCTCGAGTTCAGCCACGAGGGCGTCGCGCTCGGTGGCCGGGACGACCGCCACCACAGCGGCGCTGCCCGCCGTCAGGGCCGTACCGATTTCGTAGAGGGCTTGGTCGGGGAAGCCGCTATCCTGCACCATACGGTGGGCCGCTTCATCGGTGGCCTGCTCGGCCAAAACAGCGGGCGGCGTGCCCATCAGGCCAACAAACGTGTAGAGAAACCACGTCACGCCACCAGCGACCGAGGCCGCGATGTGGGCGATTTCCTGCCGCAGGTCGTGGGGTTCGCGCAGGCTAATCATCCCGTCGCCATCTTTTTGCACCACGGCGAAATGGCCGTGTTGCGCGCCAATTTGCCGGTCAAGGGTTTCAAGATCCGCACGGGCTTCCTCGGCATGGGCCACGCTGTCGAAGGTGTAGACCAACAGGTGCATAGGGGCATCTCTCTCGCTATCAAAGGCTCCGGGGCGTATCATACCATTTTAGATTGTAGATTGTAGATTGCCAGGCATGGCATCCCAATGCACTCTGGCGACAACGCTCATGCGGCAAGCTCAACGGGAATTGGTAGCATACCAGACGCGCCGGGGGTGCGAGCACGTTTTGTGTGTGGACAAGGGGATTGAGAGGTTTTAACGCTTTCGCTGTTCAAGAGTCGATAGGTGCATGATCAGAGTGCAGAAATCTTCTCGCTGGAATGCCAAAAGTTTTCCACATGTCATTGTCACTGCACGTATGATTGCTGAGGATGCCCCACGTTCTGGTTCCCATCTTGGACAGGAGCTTTCACCCCAGAATTCCAGGACTTGAATGAGGTGCATGCTTGCACGGTGCCACAAGCAAGGGGTATCCTGCTGTTGTCCATGCCCCCGAAAACAGTTAGCCGCTGCCTAGTCAACCAGTCTAGCTTAGATCGCTCCCATTGCATCACGCTAAGCAGGCACAGGGGATTCTGCCAATGTCCGACGATCCGATCAGCAATCAATACGAACTTCTGGCCGCGTTCCGCAGAACGCTGCACACTTGTCTTAAACAATACGCGATATTAGGATCGGCTTATGCCCCTCCCGCCCTTGTCTATAGCATTGAGGAGGCACGCCGAGGAATCCGGGACTGTAAAGAGAAACTGCGTCATTTGGGTGCGCCGGTCGAAAATGAGCCTGACGACAACGATGTGGCGGTCACAACCTCTGCTGATCCGAGGATGAAAGCACCGCCGGTAAAGAACATGCATGAGATGTCGCATCCAAGCCGCAATGAGCAACGCCGCTTCGAGCGTCTGCTGACGTCTTTCCGTGAAGGCCGATGTGTATTCATCCTCGGTAGCGATCTATCAAGCGAGGTGCGGATACCTTCACCGGAGGATTTGGGCGCGGAGCTTGCGGAAGAACTCGATGGGTCACCGACCTCGGATACATTCTATGCTGTCGCTCAGCAGTTTGAGGCGCAGTTTGGGCGCCCCGAACTCATCAAGCGCATCCGTCAGAAGATCGACAATCATACCGACTTTGGCCGCGCCAACAGCTACGACCTGATTGCCGAATTGGTGAAAGCGCGGTTCATCAGAACTTGTGTGACCCTCACGTGGGATGACCAGATCGAGCGAGCACTGCGCCGCAAGAGTCTCGATCAGATCAATATTGTCACCCTCGAACAGAACGGAGGCGCGGTCACGCAGGCCGACTGCACCCTCATCCGACTCTACGGCGATCTTTTAAGCCATATTTCAGAGGCCATTCTGACCCAAGATGATCTACAGCAACTCTGTGAGCAGCTAGGTGAAACCGCTAGTCTAGGGCGGATTCTCTGGCCACCCGGATCACAACCGATCCTCGTCTTCATTGGCTGTCGCCCGCACGAACAGGCCACCAGCGCTCTTTGCACACATGCCGTGAAGGCAAAGCTACCGCATCCCTATGCGCTCTGTTCACCATTGTACCCAAGCGATGGGCACATATGGGAGCAATTCAAGGCCCAGGTGATCACCACCCATCCGCACGATTTCCTACGCAACATCTTCCGTGAAACGTGCCAGTTCGTTAACCGCAAGCACGACGTTGCCATCCTGTTAGACCCCAATGGCTCGACGCTAACCGAGATCAATGGCTGGGCTGGCTGCGGTAAGACGGAGTTGCTACGTGAGGTTGATCGGCAACGCCGCGCCCACGGCTGGCGGTCAGTATTGCTCGATCTCGGCGGGGAAGGCACCCGTACCCGGGTTGAGGACACCCTCGACCTGGCCCATGTGATTGGCGAGCGGCTCGCATTGGCCCAACTTGGCAGCCGAGAGCAGTTACTTAGCGCGGCGCGGCAGGGGGCTACCGCCGATACGCCGGTAGATGAAGCGTCAGTGGTTGTCGCTGCCAGCGCTCAGCTTGTTGAGCGGATAGCTGAGTCAGTGCGGCACCGGCAGATGCTGTTCCTGATCGACTCGGTCGAGCATAGTACCCGCCCGGATTTGCTGCACTGGCTGATCGGCGAACTGGTTCCAGCGCTGATGCGGGCCATCCGAAGCAGCGGCGGCACCATCCGCGATCAGTTGCGTGTGGTACTCGCCAGTCGCTATCCCGTCAATTGGGAGAAGCTCGGCTATGAGATTGGCACTGCCGAGCAACCACAGCCTCACACTTGTACGCTTACGTCGCTTGAAGAAGAGTCGGTGATCGAGATGCTCACGACGTTCGCCGCACTGGAGGTAAGCTCGCTCGATCCCGGCAAAGCCATGCTTATGGGCCGACGCATCCATCAGATAACCCACGGCCATCCCCGCGCGATCAAAGGCATCTTGAAAGAACTAGCCGGTTATCGCTTCGATATCGAAGTCAGTGCGACTGGGCCGGATTTCTTCAGTCGGCACGCGCAACGCCTCTTTGCCGCGCATGTGCAACCGGTCATCAAGCAGATTCTGGAACGCGATCTGCCCGAGTTGCCCCAACGCCATAAGATCCTGCACGATGCCCTTCACCAGCTCTCGGTTATACGCCGACTCGACCTCTATCTGCTGCCGCAGTTGGTACTCATTGATCCGCAATACCATCGCACGCCGATTCTGCTGCTGAGAGATCTCCAGCTAACACGGTTGGTTGAGCAATCAGGCAGCTGTTTTGTGATCGATCAGACAGTACGGCGGCTGCTCGCCGCCGATCTAGCGCTGACCCGCGCTGCGGAGTATCTAGATCTGCATCGGTGTGCCTTCGCGGCCTATGATCGCGTACTGCGTAAGCAATTG
>CAIRDL010001120.1 GCA_903877345.1 uncultured Oscillochloris sp.
AAATTCCCGTAAGATCGGGTTTACTTTCACCAAGAAAACCCAGCGCGAAAGCATGGTCAGCCGATACCAACAGACTACTCGCCAACGGGTCATAGGTGACGTCCATAGTCGTAAAGGCCCGGTCAAGCACCGCCGTCGGCAGGGGCTTCGTCGTAATGCGCTCAATCTCCTGGTTGACGAGCCGCTTCGTTTCTTCGGGGTTCGCCTTGATGTACTGCACCGTCGCCACATGGCCGCGTAAAAACGCCTTCACGATGTCGGGGTGCTCGTTCAGAAACTTCGTACTCACAATGACGTGCGTGGTCACGAATTGCCCATTCGGCCACTGGTCGCGCTCATCCACCAATACCTGGCCCTGCCCCTCAATGATCAGGCGCGTTGCCCAGGGTTCGGGTACCCAAGCGCCATCAAGCTCCCCTTTCTGAAAAAGGGTCAGAATGTCGGGGTTTTGGGTCGGCAGAAGCGTAACGGTGCCGCCTTGGTCAACCGTCTTGAGGCCGTGGTCGAGGAGATAGTAGCGCAACGCGACATCCTGGGTATTGCCAAGCTGAGGGGTCGCCAACTTTTTGCCCGCTAGGTCGGCGGGGGTTTTGATGTTGGCCGCCGTGCGTACAATCAAAGCGGCCCCGCCGCTCGTCGCCCCGGCGATGATCCGCAGGGCCGCACCTTTGCTCTTGACATAGCCGTTGATGGCGGGGTTGGGGCCAATATAGCCGAGGTCAATTTCGCCCGCGAATAGCGCTTCGATCAGCGCTGGGCCAGCATTGAAGGTCTTGAGATCCAGCGTGACCTGCGGGCCAAGGGCTTGTTGGAAGGTGCCACGGGCGGTGCCCACTAAAGCAGCGGCGTGGGTCAGATTGGGGAAATAGGCAAGACGTACGGTGACGGGCGCGGTCGTCGGACTCGCGACCGACGACGCTGCCCCTGGGACGTTCTGGCTACAGGCGACGAGCAACAACATGAGTGGCAGGAGGCTAACGACGGCGCGACGGATTCCGAACATAGGCATCGATTCTTCCTTTCCTTTGGGCAACGGACACGCTACGGGTAGTGCTAAGACATAATCGGCCATTTCAGCTTGACAGTTTACGATGGCAGACTACGCGACGAACTGGAAACTGGGTGCTGCCTTCGACAAGCTCAGGCAGCGTCCGCGCCAGCCGTGTCCGCGCCAGCCGTGTCCGCGCCAGCCGTGTCCGCGCCAGCCGTGTCCACGCTGGCTGAGCTTGTCGAAGCCAGCGCGGACACTGCCCCACCCGTGCTTCACCCTAGCGACGCGAGGCCTAAACTGTAAAGCTGGTTTGAAACATGCCTGAGCAACCCCGCACCTTTTGCCCAATTCGCCCATATCCGTTAGAATAGCGCCAACCCCGGGCCATGTCCAATTCCTTGTGCTTTCAAGTACATTCCTAACAGATTCTCAGCAACCGTGCAGAGTAGCATAGGTAGCGAGAAAAGTTGGTGAATTGTTGCGCTTTCGCAACGAAAGTTGCACTCACTACACTTGATCGGCTGCATCGAATCAGTTAAATTTGAATTACATACCTTTGACGGCTAATCTTGATAACTACTAGATCTCTGTTTGGGAGCAACCCTCGGCGCGCTCCCTGATCTACCTGTAGCACTTCGGCGCGGGGGGTGCCCGTCGAAGCGTCGTGTCACGGGCTGCCCCAAAGTTTTCGCAGGCTTGCTTTGTAGGGAAGGAGCTTCTAGACGTTGCGAACCGCCCAAAAGTATTCGGCCGTGTGCATCCTCACCCGCAGCGTAAGGCTCGCTACCCCAAGCGCGTCCCGCCCACGGCAGGTTGCACGTATGTCGGGACAGTGGCCCGCCAGTGCCGAACTGGCCGTCTCGGTAGTGGCTACGTCGAGACGTTAAACCGGCCTGTGGACTGGCGGTAAGCCCATCCTGCGGATGGCACGTCAGGCTGAAGCGGGCCTTTTGCTGTGATCACATGTGGTCACCTGGAAGGTAGCATTTCTCATGAGATGGTCAGTCCTCGCCCCAGTCTTCCTCGGAACGTTGTTCGTTGTCGTCATTGCCACGGCCTGTGGCAACACGGGTAGTGGGGCAACCCAACCCAGTGCTGCCGTTGTGGCTACAAAAACTCCTGTGCCGCCCACGGTTCTGGCGGCCTCCGCGACCACCGCGACCACCGTACCCGCCGTTACGGGTACCACGGTAGTCTCCGCCACCACCGCGCCCACCGTCGTAGCCTCCGCCACTGTCGTAGCCTCCGCTACTGTCGCAGCCTCCGCTACCGCTGCGATTACTGGCACGACCACCGTCACCGGCACCGCTGCCATCACTGGCACGGCCACCGTCACTGGTACCGCTGCCATCACCGGCACGGCCACCGTCACTGGCACCGCTGCCATCACCGGCACCGCTGCCATTGTGGCTACGGCTGAAGGCCCGGGTGCCGCTCCTGCCGCCGCCGCCGCCGGCGGTGTCGTCCAGCACGCCCCGGCTAATGTTCGCGTCGTCGCTGATTCGCCCGAACGGGCCGGTATGTACATCGTCGGTTGGCTCGGCAACTGTAACGACTGCCACTCCCCTGGCTGGGGCACCCGCCCCTACGAGGGCCGCATTCCGGTCGAGAACTGGGCGACGGGCGGCGAAAAGAACGTCAGTGCCTTCGGTGTTTCCTACTCGGCCAACCTGCGCCTCGTCCCCGGTAAGATGACTCTTGAGACGTTCATCCACGACTTCCGCACCCGCCAGAATCCGCGTATGCCGTGGGATTACTTCCGCGACCTCAACAGTGAAGATCTGACGGCAGTCTACAAGTTTATGCAGAGCCTTGGGCCGAAGGGCGAGGCGGCTACCGCGTACGCAACTTCGACGCCTGGCCCGACCACCGATCCTAAAGCGTCGGTCACGCCGACCGCCAATGCTGCCACCCCCTCGGCCACGAAGGTTCCCGCGACGCTAACCCCGGTGGTGCCGACCGCCACGCCGCGCCCGGACCTGCTTGCGCCCGACGCTCGTCCGACCGCCCCGCCCGAAGCCTACGTCAAGGCCGACACGCCTGAACTGGCCGGCGAGTACATCGTCTGGATGGGTCGCTGCAACAGCTGCCACGCCGCTGATGCCAAGGGTGTTGCCAACTGGTCGCCGACCATGCCCAAGGATGACTGGCTGATGGGTGGTCGCCGCCACGCCGGGAACTACGGCACCGTCTTCTCCGGCAACCTGCGCCTCGTGCCGCAGAAGTACCCGACGGTGGCCGAGTTCGTCAAGATGATGAAGACCCGCACCATCAACCCGCCGATGCCGTGGTTTGCGCTGCATCAGTTCAACGAGAAGGATCTGACCTCGGTCTACGCCTTCCTGCAGAGCCTCGGCCCCAAGGGGACGCCGGTGCCCGATCCCGTGCCGCCACAGACCGCTACGCCCGCGCCCACAGCGGCCCCGTAGGTGCTTGTACGCTTGTCGGACCGGTTGGGCGCTTTGGGGCACAACCCCAAAGCGCCCCCCCAAACCGGGGTTTGGGCTACAGATAGCAGTAAGTGATTGAAGGGGGACGGAATCTTGAACCAGCCAGTGCTACCCGTGAAGCTTCTGAACGTTGGCCTGTCGGCTTGCTTGGGCTTGCTGCTCGTTGTCCTGATGACCGGCTGCACCGAGGGCCAGAGCCTTGCCGGGCAACATGCCACGCCGTCGTCGCCGCGTGTGGCGATGAGGGGCGGCGTTGGCCCGTCGGTGCGCGCTGCCGCGCCTGCCGCCGCCCCGGTTGTCGCGCCGGCCGCCCCGGTCGCGCCCGCCGCCCCGACCCTCACCCCGGAGCAAATCGCCGCCGCCAAGCATGTGTTCATCACCCAGGGTTGCATCGGTTGCCACACGCTTAGCGCCATCCCCGAAGCCTCCGGCCTCATTGGGCCAGACCTGTCTACCCTCAATGCTCAGGCTCCCGGCATTATCGCCTCAGCGGCCTACAAGAGCAGTGAAGGCAAGGCGACCAACGCGGTTGAATATTTTAGGGAGTCGATCCTCGCCCCTTCGGCCTTCATCTACCCTGACTGCCCAGATGGCCCTTGCTCCGATTACGTGATGCCGCAGAACTTCAAGGACCGGATTAAAGCTGCGGATCTGGATCTCATCCTCGGGTTCCTCGCCACGCTCAATTAGACGGTTCTACCTTCGCTCCCATTGCGTTGTCTCAAGCCCACTATACCTAATCGAACAGGGCGCAGCCTCGGGGCTGCGCCCTGAACGTTTGCACCCCGTAAACAGACTTGACGTATGCGAAAGTTTGTACTATACTGGTGAGGAGCTTGCGCTGGGCAATGCGAAAGGAGCCACCGATGCGCGTGACCATCCGCGACATCCAGAAACTGAAGGATCGTGGTGAGCGCATTCCCATGATCACCGCGTATGATTACACCTCGGCACAACTTGCCGACCGTGCGGGTGTCCCGCTCATCCTCGTGGGTGACTCCCTGGGCATGGTGGTGCTCGGCCATACCTCGACGGTGCCGGTGACGCTTGATGAGATGCTGCACCACATCAAGGCGGTGGTGCGCGGCAGTCAACAGGCGCTTGTCGTCGGCGATCTGCCCTTTCTGACCTACACGAGTGCCGAGCACGCCATCGTTTCCGCTGGGCGGGTTATGCAAGAAGCCGGTGCCCAAGCCGTCAAGCTCGAAGGCGGCACCACCGTCGCCCCGACTGTCGCCCGCCTTGTTGCCCTCGGCGTCCCGGTGATGGGGCATATCGGCTATACCCCGCAGTCGGAGCACCAGATTGGGCGGCGCATCCAGGGTCGCCAAGCTGCTGAGGCCAGCCGACTGATCGAGGATGCGCTGGCCCTTGAAGCGGCTGGAGCGTTCGCTATCGTGCTTGAGTTGGTGCCCGCCCCTTTGGCCCAAGCGATCACCTCCCGGCTGCACATTCCAACTATTGGCATCGGGGCCGGGGTGGCGTGCGACGGGCAAGTGCAGGTCTGGCACGACCTGTTGGGCCTCTACAGCGACTTTACGCCGCGCCACACCCGGCGCTACGCTAATCTGGCCGAAACCATCAACGCGGCTATCATCGAATATAGCGCCGATGTCCGCGCCGGTACGTTCCCCGCCGCCGAGCACAGTGCAACGATGGACGAGGCCACCCTCCAGGCGGCCCTTGTCCAGCTTGCGCCCAAGCCGCATGATTGAGCCAGCGTGCCGCCACTGCACGCTGCGCCAAAGATTACACCCGTTATGCAGGTGATTGTGACAATTGACGCCTTGCGCGCCGCCCGCGCCGCCTATGGGCCACTCGGCCTCGTGCCAACAATGGGCTATCTACACGCGGGCCACCTCAGCCTGGTGGCCCAAGCGCGGCAGGAGAATGGCGCGACGGCGGTCAGCATTTTTGTCAACCCGACCCAATTTGGCCCACGGGAGGATTTCGCCCGCTACCCCCGCGACATGGAGCGCGACCTGCACCTGCTTGCGGAGGCAAACGTGGATTTGGTCTTTGCCCCGACCGTCAGCACAATGTACCCCGAAGGTTTTGGTACCTATGTGGTGCTACCCTCTGCCGATGAGGTGCTGGAAGGCAGTGCGCGCCCTGACCACTTTCGGGGTGTGGCGACGGTGGTTTGTAAGCTGTTGAACATTGTGCAACCGACCCGGGCCTACTTTGGGCAGAAGGACGCGCAGCAGACGGTCGTGGTGCGCCAAATGATCCGCGACCTGAACCTGCCGACGAGCATTGTGGTCGCCCCTACGATGCGCGAGGCCGATGGATTGGCGCTGAGCAGTCGCAACACCTACCTCAGCGCCGAGCAACGCACCACCGCCCCGGTGCTCTACCAGGCTTTGGATACCGCCCGACAGCGCTACGCGGCAGGTGAACGTGCGGGCGAAGCACTACGCCAGACCATCCGTGCGGTGCTGTCCAGTGCGCCGTTGGTCAGCCCTGAGTACGTTAGCGTCGCCGATCCGCTTACGCTGCGCGAACTCGTTACGGTGGGGCGCGAGGGAGCATTGCTCTCCCTTGCCGCACGGCTCGGCAGTGTGCGCCTGATTGACAATCTGCTGCTCGAACCGATGGCGTAGCGGCGATAGCTGTTCTATAAGGTGGCTAGATGCGCCCTGGGAGCGCAGGCAAAGAGATGCGCGTCGGGCCAGGACGAATCCCGGGCCGACGCGCAGCAAGCTAAGGCGTGGCAGCTATTCTTCGGTCTTGCGCTGCTTGGCGGCGGGGTCGCCGGTGCGGCGCAACTCCTCGACGCGGGCCGCCAACTGGGCGATCTTGGCGCTCAGTTCGTCAATGTCACGCTTCGAGGGAATGTTCATTCGGTTGAGCAACTGCTCGAGGTTGGTTTCGACCTGGTGGGTGAGGTTGGTAACGCTTGCCTCGACCGTCGGCACTTGGGGCACCGACACCGTGCGGAACTTCGCCACTGTCTCGTCAATCAGGTGCTGGGCGTCCTTCTGGGCAATCTCGCCCCGGTCAACCAGCCGCCCGAGGAACTGCTCGGCTTCGTCACGGGTCAGGGCAAAAGCCCCAAAGCCCGCTAGGATCATGCGGCGTACCACGTCAAAGAAGGGGGCGGCGGGGTTCACTGGGGGCACCGGCTCCTCAATCTGGCGTACGTTGACCTCGATCTCTTCGGGGGTAGTCATGGGCTTTCCTTCCAATCTAGGTGCTACAACCGCAGACAATCATAGCATACGTAGGTGGCTCGTAGGTTATAACGCAGTGCGTTATAGCGTGAGTATAACACACTGCGTCATGCGAGTCAAGCCGCACCCCCTTGTTGGGGGTGCGACTGCCGACCGCTGATGGAAGCGGTCAGCCGTTGGAGGCCAGTGGTCGGTACGCACCAACCAGACAGCTGTGCGAAGCTTTGAGCGCCGCCGTGATCTGGCTAGTCAAGGAGTTTCTACCCATGTTGCTGCGTCTGCTGTTGGCTGCACTGACGACCACACTGTTGATCAGCGCTGGAGTCGCCTACGCCGCGCCCCATGACATTTCAGCATTGCCCCGTCAGGCAATGGCACGCCACGCTACGCCGGTGCCGCCCCGTCCGACGGCCAAGCCGCCCCGCCCGACAGCCACGCCGATCGCGGGCGACACGCCGGTGCGCCTCGTCATTCCGGCGATTACGCTGGATCAGCCGTTGCTGGCAGTGGGCCTTGATGCGCGCCAAGTGCCGATTGTGCCGAAACACAACGTCGGCTGGTATAACCTCAGCGCTCGCCCTGGGGCGGGCGAAAACGTGGTGCTGTGGGGCCATGTGCTGCGCTTTAAGGCGACTCCGAACATTCCGGCACCTTTTGCGCGCCTGAAAGAGTTGGCGGTTGGCGCGCAATTGACGATCTACACCGCCGATGGGCAAGCCCATCGGTACGTCGTGACGGAAAAGGTTTGGGCGACTCCGGATCAGGTGGCGTATATTCTGCCGCAGGGCCGCGAACTGGTGACGATGGTTTCGTGTATTGGCGCAAAGACGATTGTTGCTGGTAGCGTCGAGATGAGCCACCGCTTGATCACTATTGCCGCACCAGCGCCGTAGCTGTGCGGCTTTTGTCGTGATCGGTGCGGCGTGATCCGTGATCGGTCACGCCTCACGCCTCACGCCTCACGCCTCACGCCTCACGCCTCACGCCTCACGCCTCACGCCTCACGCCTCACGCCTCACGCCTCACGCCTCACGCCTCACGCCTCACGCCTCACGCCTCA